>JAILGW010000028.1 GCA_024696365.1 Alphaproteobacteria bacterium
TATTTCATCTTTCAATTCAGATAAAGCTCCTATTATCTCCTGAGACTGTTCAGATTGTTCCAATCGCTCAATTGCAGAATCAATTTTTTGGAAATCACATTGTTCCGTTAAGGATATTAGGGAGTTGCTCTGATCAACTGAAAAAACTTCATTTACATAATGTAATCCGTTTGCAGAAAACGCTAGAGATAATAATCCCAGTACAAAATAATTGCGAAATTTCATGTCTTGCCTTCCTTTGTCTCTAATAAATTATTGTCATTATAGCACCAAAATTGTTTTTTTCTATGGAAATTTTCTAAAGTTGCCTATTCCTTGTTGATTCGCATCATTTGTAAACGAAAAGTTGACCTTTCCCGTGGTCCTGCCAATAGGGTTATAAAAGTTTTTATGAGATGTGACAGATTCTATAACTTTATCGATAACTGTGTGATCTTCGTAAAACGAAGAATTTCCATATCCAAACCTTAAAGGGTTGGCAGTGCACATTCTGTACAGATTTTCAGAAAGGTCATCTCCTTCTAAGTACGGTTTAAAATTATTTGGGACTCCGAGTATGGTTCTAATATCTTCAAAAAGTACTCTGCTTCCTAATTGAGGAAGATTCATTGACCATACACTTTCTGAGACAACCATATTAGCGAATAGTTTTGCTGAATTCATTTTTCTCCAATAGAATTGACCAATCGGGACATCTGTGAAATGCAAAGCTGATGGCCCCCTGTTACTTTCTCTTATTTGGCGAGCTACATCTCTTAAGTGATGATACCAATGTAACATTTCATGAAACAACGCTACATCAGATAATGTTTTTTTCGGTATAATATCATCATAACCAGCTCTTGATGCTCCTAAAACAGTTAATAAAGGAGTATCATTGTTTACTGATATACACGAAGTCGATGAAAAAAAACTAAAAATTCCCCATCTTATTTCTATACTTCTACAGTTGTTTCTCTCTTCCATAAGAGGAAGCACAGCAGTACCCTGAGTCCTTCCCGCTTTTATTTGCGAGGTAGGTCGATTAATTTCAATTAATATCCTGTATAGTAATGTCCTTCCAACAGAGGTAGAAGCAATTTTTCTGAAAATTCGTATAAAAAACTCTCTTCTTGAAAGATCATCAGCGAAACTTGAATCATGAATTACATTTACTGTATCGATACTTGCGCTGAATCTTACAATTTTTTGACGTATAAAAGGTTCAGAATTCCATCCTGCTTTAATGTAATTATCGTCAGTTGCCCCGTCTCCTTTGTATGGAATCACTCCAAACATTTGCATGTACCATTCAGTAATAGGAGAATCTTCTCTGTTATCAATATTGGCGCACGCATATTCTACGGCTTCTGGGGTTGTAGGTTGGCGTCCATCAGCGGGAAAATAGATGTTTCCGGCCAGTTGCATTGCTGTAGCGACTCCACGAGCTTTTGCCGCGGGTGTATCGGGAACGATGACATGTATACATTCTTTATCAGGAATGCCATTCACAATTTTATTTTGAGTATTCCCTATGCGTAACCCCGGTGTATTGCTAGGCAAATCAAAAACAGTGGTTGTAGCAGGATGTGGAGCAGCTGCCGTAGCAGAGGGCGGAGCAGGAACCGGCCTTGCCGAAGAGAATGCCCCTTCCACATTTCCAGCACACAATCCGATAACGGCAATCAGCAATATTTTTCGTAGTAAACTCATGTGGTTATATCTCCTATTGTGCGTATCATAACGCAGATAAGTTAATATTTTGTTAAATTGAATAATTTTTTCAAAATATTCGGCAACTTTTGTTTTCGAAATCGGAATCTTTTCAAGATGCATATGTTCTTTTGTCCGCTTGCCTGAGCTCGAGCGGAGTATTCGCGTGCTTGTAACAGCAACTGGAACTGCGTCAAGTATCTGCCCGCTCCATTCGCGCCTGCGGGCGCTCCCGTGTTGATTCTTGACTACGTTCAGACGTTTCTGTTTTTGGCTCGCTCGTTCCGCTTCGCGCTCAGTTGCGGAAAAAAATGTTGGATTTTTGGAGCGAGCAAGTAACTAGGAAAGGGCAGAAACAATGAAGAGTTATAATGACGAGATAGCGCAAATGTTTATTAAGGCGATGAAGGAGGGAACAGCCCCATGGCAGAGACCATGGAGCAGTAGTGCTTTATCTCCGAAAAATGGAATTACGGGGCATGAATATCGGGGAATGAACGCAATTTTGTTGTCGATTGCTCCACATGACGACCCGCGCTATTGCACTTTTAAACAAGCGCGTGACGCGGGCTATACAATCAAAAAGGGCGGTAAAGGGCACTTAATCAAATACTGTTGTTTCTTATCAAATGAGGATGAGGAAAACGACGAGGAAGAAAAGGGAATTTTCATGCAAAAATATTTCTATGTGTTCAATTTTGAAGATATAGAGGGCGTGCCGACTTTTGAAATACCAGAGGAAAAGAAAGAGTTTAATCCGATTATTAAATGCGAAGAAGTGTTACGCAATTTTGATGTACAAATAGAAGAAAGCAAAATCGGAAATGAGGCGTTTTATAATCGTTCTGCAGACAAAATAGTTATTCCAGACAGACACCGTTTTGTTGATGAACTTGCGTTTTACCATACAGCCTTTCATGAAATGGCACATGCGACAGGAGCGACTAAAAGATTGAACCGTAATTGCGGAATATTCGGTTCTGAAACATATGCTTTCGAGGAGCTTATCGCAGAGATTACGAGTTTTTTGGTTGGTCGTGCTCTCGGTTGCGGAAGTGCTCCGAAAAAAGAAAGTGTGAGTTATGTTGCAAGTTGGATTAAACAGTTGAAGCAAGATAATCGGTTGATTTTCAAAGCTTGTAAACTGGCTGAACAGGCTTGTAATAGGATTTTAAATCCGACTGAGAGCAAGTAATAACGCGAAAGAGCAGGGGGAAAAGCCCTGCTTTCACATGATAATATTGTAAAATGTATTGACAATGTAAAGAGAATGTGTTATATTTTGATTGTTTGTAATGACAGAGGAGGAAGCATGGCAAACCTTAATATACGGATAGATGCGAATCTAAAACAGGATGTAGATAAAATTCTCGGACGTTTAGCACTCAATGCTTCAGATGCCGTGCGCATATTTTTTGCTCGTATTCGTGAAGAAAGAGGCATTCCGTTTGCGTTAAAACTGCCTGATAAAGCGTATGAAAATTGGGTCAATCAGGCGATTGCAGATGCGGAAAAGGATATTGAGGAAAAGAGAATTTCAGGACCGTTTAATACGGTTGATGAGCTGATGAAATCGCTGGATGCGGATTAGTTAAATGAGGACGTTCAAATATTCGGTACGATTTAAGCGAGATTATAAGCTCTGCAAAAAGCGAGGTTGCAACATGCAAAAATTGCAGGATGTACTGTCAATTTTGGCCTCTGGAAAAACGATTCCTGAACGATACAGAGATCATCCCTTAAAAAGTAACTGGAAAGGATACCGCGATATTCATATCGAGCCAGATTGGATTTTGATTTACAAAATGGAGGAATCCGCAATTATTCTTCTTGCTGCGACAGGGACGCATTCAGATATTTTAGATAAGTAGGGAAAGTGGCATTATAGCGCAGAAACTCACTTTCTCTGAGCAAGTAGCAAATTGCCGTAGGTCTCAAATTCGCGAATTTCTGATTCTGATAATGTATCTGGAAGGGACTCTGCGCATTTTGCGAGGATTCCCAGCAGAATGGCAGCTTTTTCTTTGTGTTCAAGTTGTAAATCATCTTCAAGCTCGATGCCGCAAATTGAGGGTAGGGAAGTAATATCGAGCAGTCCTCCCATTTGAATTAACGTTCGAGTTCGTGCTTTACGTTTGCTGTTTTCAAGCTTTTTCATTTTGTGAGTTAAAGCTGCTTTTTGCGCGCGCAAACGATTCAGAGATACAGTTATTTGAGATAAAGTTGAAGCGTCATCCTTTGGCATAATTAGTTCCTGTTTTATTGATGTAGGGGCGGAAATAATAGAAGAAAACTTCGCGTATACGAAGGACGAATCTTATAAATTTTCTGTGCAAAAAATCATGAGAAAAGCATGCTTTTTCCTCTAATGATTGATGTAGTAGTTTATGGCTTTCAGAACTTAATGGGGTAATGTTCCATACATAGTTAACGCCGCCTGAATTTATAGGAATAATATGGTGCGCCTCGTAATTAATTGTTGCAGGTACACTTTGTTTAGTGATTTGTACCTGAGGCCATTTGAGTTTGTAAGAGGCCTCCCATTGATGAAGTAATTGTTTCTTCTTTTTGTGGAAGTCCTTGCGAACTTTATGCCTTTCTTGTTTCAAAGGTTCACGATGAGTGTTATTTACGTAAAACAATTGAACCCAGTCTTTTTGCTCTTTGAGAATTTTGTGAGGAGAAACTTCTTGCAATTTATTTGTGTAAAGCAAAATCGCTTCTTGGTCGTTAATATTAAACGTAAAAATTGAAATTATAAAAAGAATGAGGAGCCATAAAAGTTTGCTTTTATGGTTCGACGCTGACAACAGCCTTATAACGAAAAGAAGCGACTTATTAGGACAAAATCTATTAGTTTGTCGAGGCATTTTGTAGATCGTTTATAACAGCTTCGATTTTTTTGAGTAGGGCACTTTTATCGAGATTGAAGGCTCTTTTCTTGATAATGATGCGCGCGATTTCTTTAGATAGGGTTTCGATATATTTAGTTTCAAGTTGTTTTTGCAATTCTTGAAGTTCTGCAATTTTATTGTTTATTTGCTGTAGCTTTTTTGCGTTTTCCATTGTCGCGCTCCTGTTAATATAGCTGCTTACTTCTTATAGAAAGGTATATCATGTTTTATCGAAAACAACAAATACTCGATTATCATAAGAAATAAAAACAAACAAGCCGCATTCACGAGCGAATAGCAATATGAGCAAGTGCGCACTTATGCGCCCTCAATAAATTGATGGTGCAAATAAGCCTACGGCGTTTTGTGTTTTTCTGAAATTATGATATTTTTACATAGAGTATGTAGTGTAAAGAGCAGAAAAGCATGGCTATCTATCATCTGCATAGTGGTTTTGTCAGTAGAAGCAGTGGACGCACGGCAGTGCAATCAGCTGCATATATTTGTGGCGAGAAACTGCATGAAGATTATAGAGACCAATCTGTAGACTTTACCAAAAGAGCGCATGACGTTGTAAGCTATAAAACGATAGTTCCCGATAATTGCAAATATCAAGGATTGAACATTTGGAACGAAGTTGAAAATTTCGAAAATCGGTATGCTGATAGTTTTTTCAAGAACGAAGCAGCCAGAGAGAAGTTTAAGGAGTCAGCACAAACCGCGCAAACTTTTGTGGTCGCGTTACCAAATGAATTAGGCGGAAAAGTCGGCGAAGAATTGGTAGAGAAATTTGTGCAGACGCGTTTTACCAGTCGGAATTTAGTTGCGACTTATGCCATTCATAAAGCACCTGATAATTGGCACGCGCATATACAAGTAAGCCGCCGAGCCATTGCCGAAAACGGGGATTTTGCGCTACGTAAAGACCGAGAAATTTGCACTAAATCGGCATTGATGGAAACTCGCAAATTATGGGCTGATTTAGCAAATGAGTTTTTAGCGAGAGAGGGCTTTAAAGAACGTATTACGGAGAAGAGTTTTGAAGCTCTCGGTATCGATTTAGAAGCCAGTAAACATCGTGGCTGGTATGCCGATGTTATTGGAACTGACAGCCGAATTGTTCAGGAAAATCTGGAGATAGCAAAGCAGAACGAGGAAAGAATTTTAGCTAATCCAAATATAGTGCTGGATTACCTGAACGAGAAACAAGCGGTATTTATGCAGAAAGATATTTTGAAAGAAATAGGGAAGAGAGTTTTTGAACCGCAGCGAGCATCAGCTGTTTTTGAGAAGGTTTTAGATAGTGCGGTTTTTGTAGGAGAAAGTGTAAACGGGCAGTTTTTGTACACTAGTGAGAAGTATCAGCAGATGGAGTCCGAAGTGTTTTCGAAGTTGGATGAATTAACGGCGCGTACAGGGGACTTCGGAGCTAAAGGAGTAGAACAGTTAGTTGCGAGCAAATACGGGTATTTGAATAACGAACAGCAAACTGCGGTGAGAGATTTGTGTAACGAACGCAGTTTTAGTGTTCTGGTTGGTAAAGCCGGAGCGGGAAAGACAACGACCATGAAAGCTGTTGCAGAAGCGTACGCACATAGTGGCAGGCGAGTTGTCGGCATGAGTTTATCCGCTGTTGCAGCTGAAAATCTGGGAAAAGACGCGGGCATTGAAAGTGCAACAATTGCTTCATGGACGCATAGATGGAGGGAATATGAAGCGGCGAAAGAAAAGTTCTTATCTTTCGATTCAGTGGTTACTGATGGGGTATTAAAGCAGTTTGATTGGTACAACACTTTAAAGCAATATGAGGGCTCTCAGTTAAAATCAGGAGACGTGATTGTTGTAGATGAAGCGGGTATGGTCGGAGCAAAGGATTGGTCGGAAATCTTTGCTGCTGCGCAGAATTTCGACGTTAAAGTTATTGCGATAGGAGATGATAACCAGTTTAAGCCGATTAGTGCAGGAGATTGCTTCAAGAAGTTTGCCGAGCAAGAACAAGAGAGAGGGCAACTACTTGAACTCAATGAAATTCGACGACAAAAGTATGATTGGCAGCGAGATGCGAGTGTTGAGTTCTCTCAGCTAAATACAGCGGAAGGCTTAGCGCACTATGAGCAAAAGGGCTGTCTGCATGAGATACAAAAGCCGCAAGATATTGCTTCAAAATTTATCGAGATAGAAGGGCGGGGCAGTGCCGCTGTTCTGTGCTTTAGTAATAAAGAATGTGAGGCTATAAATGATGCTGTTCGCGCATTTAAAAAGGAAAACGGAACTCTTGGAGCGGATTTAGTTCAGATTAACGGCAGAAATTTTGCGGTAGGAGACAGACTGATTTTCTTAGAGAACAGCAAGCAATTTGACGTTAAAAACGGTCAAGTCGGGCAGGTTACAGACTTTAAGGATGGAGTTCTATCAGTAAAAACAGAAGAAGGTAACCGAGATATTCCAGTTTCTGAATATACGAAGGTTAATCATGCGTATGCCATTACCTTATACAAAGCTCAAGGTAAAACCTATGACAACACTATAGTTGTTGCCAGTAAATTTATGGACGCAAAGGCGGCATATGTTGGTATGACGAGGCATAGAGAGAACGTAGATTTGTATTATTGCAAGGAAGATTTTGCGTCATTTAAGGAATTAACTGCGAGTTTATCTAGATATTCTCATAAAGACTCTGTTGTGGATTTCCGTGAAGGATTTGAAAATCAAAACAAAGTAAGAGTCTCTGAATATCAAAGTTTGCAACAGGAAATTGCATCAGTACTACGCGATATTAATCGAGGTGAAGCGGATTGGAAAGAGTATCACACCTTGAAAAATCAATTTGCAGAGCTTGGGCGAGAGATACTGGGGAAGTTCTCAGAACATAAATTGTATGTAGAGCAAATCGGGCTCACACGCGAAAAGATAGAAATTGCAATCGGTTTAAAACAAAGGCCGTTATGCAGAGCAGAGTTGCAAGCTAAGGAGACAGTAGAGCTGTATGTTAAAGCGGCACAAGATGCGAGAGCGTTATGCACTTCTATGAAGAGAGATAAATTCAACATAACCGAACACTCTAGTTATGCAACATACTGTGAAATACGGCAGGCTAGAAATGATTTAGCGAGAGAAATCCTTGCGAATTATCCATTACATAGAGAGTTTGTGAATGCCAAAGCTAAAGAGTTCTTTATCTCTAAGAAAACTATGGAGAAACAAATTGAGTATGAGAGTAATGTTTTGCGACAGAATGAAAAGGGAAGGGATACTTTTATCACGAAGGCAGAACGGTCTGCATTTATCAGTAAAGTAGAGCAGTATCAAAACCCTCAACGAAAATCAAATCTTATAGAACAAATGACCTCTGCAGGAGTTATTGCTAACGCTGAAAAAATAGGAGAAGGAACGCTTTATGCAATGAATAGAGATGCGTATAAAGAGAAATATGGATTCGGGCTACACGTATCGAGCAAGATGGTTCGAGATTATACCCGTTTTAATCACTTAAATATAGAAAACCATATGGGAATAGCGGAATATGCAAGCATGTTGGCTGAAAAACAGCTAAATAGAGGAGATAGGAACTTCAATTCTGAAATAACCGAACGATGCATAAAACAGGCGTTATGTTTTGAGGTTTTGAAAAAATTTTGCGAAGCAGGGACTTTAAGTCGAGAAAGCATTGTAGAGTTAAACCAGAAAGCACATACATTGGCTGAACATTTAAACGATAAGAACATTCAGATTTTGAATGAACATGCATTAATGAAGGAAGCTTTCGAGAAACTCGCTACACTACCTGAACAGAGCATATCGGAACGAGGGAAATCAGCCGAGCATAACCAAGTTTCACTTTCACAAAGTGAAATACAGCGAATCATGACGAATGAACGTAGCGTAAAGATGCTTGAGATGGGCGTACAACAACAAGCTAAATTTAGAGATACTGAGTTACAGATATAGTACGTTGAAAACAAAGCATTGGGAGAAAAGTTGTGTACTTCTGAAGAACTAAAATTTTAATACATCGTAAGAGTTGCGGAATTTGAAAAAGCTTGCTTCAGATGCAAGGTCTTTTTCAGATACGGCAGGTGAATTGATGTTACGCCAATGTTGTTCAGCAAAGTTTATATTGGTAATAGAGGTCTGTCCGAAGAGCTTAGCGATTTCTGCGTTATGAGTGGTGTTGCCGAAAGCTAGTAACGAACCATCAAATCGCGTGTGAAATTTGTCGAACTTCGCATTGAAGATTATCGTATTTCCTCGAGTAATATTATGGCTATCAGCTTGGTTAACTAAACATTCTGTTGTTTTAGGTAAAGTTTCTAAAATGAAACGACATAATTTATGCATAGAGGCTTTACCAAAACATGGTATCCAAACAATATGATCATTGGAACAAAGAGAGAACGTTCTTTTGATTATGGGAATATCTCGTAGGAAATTTAGTTCTTTTGCCAGGGCTATTCTAATATCCGCAAGATTGCTAAGAGATATATATTTTTTGAGTATGAGCTCTGCTTCTGGGGTTGGAGTAAAGCAGAATAAATCCAAAAAATCGATGTTATCTTTTAATGGTATATTTCTGAATGTCTTCAAGTAATCGGAGCACTCAATTAATAAATTGTTTTGAATATATTCTGCAATTCGCGGGTTATTTCTGAAATCTGCTGCAAAATCCCAACTACAGCTGTTTTCCTCAAACGGATTAATCAGAGTATCTTCACTCTCAGAAAATTTTGAATACAAATGATTGTTTTCATAAAAAACAACTAACGGTTTAGACTCGCTTCTTGCTTGTTCGATAATGGTACGGATACAGTTGTCTGAAACTGTTTCATTTCCCCATACAAACAACGGATATTGGAGCACTTTTTCGGATAAATTAATGCCGTTTAGATTTACATAATTGCCACACAACTCGTTGTGACGTGTAAAAAAACGCTCTTTATTGAATACTTTTCCGAAAGTAAGAGAAGGCTCTTTCGTTTTTGAGAAAAACTCTTTGATTCGATACTGCAAATTGTTTTGTACTTTGCGATAATCACCTGCGTGATAATCAAACTTAACTTTTCCGACTAATGAAATAGTCGGAAATCGTATGAATGCTTCTCCTAATCCGAGAGCCATAATATCGGAAGCAGAACCGATATTTTTCTTTTCCTTTTGTTGAGCGATATTAACGCCATCTCGCATAGTGTTAGCACCGTAAGAAATAGATTCTGTTACAGCAAGTTCTTCCTTTTCTCCCAGGAGTAAACTCATATATTTAGCGGTTTCAGGTTCGGGTACATTCATAACAACTTTTGTTCCGCAAAGACCTGTAATGGTTTTAGTTATTTCTCGTGAATATATATCGTTGAGTTGAGAAATCATTTGCGTTCCGAGCACAAAGCAACCGCCGAATTTACGTACTTCTGCTAACGAAGTTTCAAGTCCTGGCAGGCGTCCTAAATTATGTAACTCATCGATGAATATCCATGTTCGTTTTGTTGTTTGTGCAGTTTGCAATAAAGCCCGCAACGCTATCGTGAGCCAGCTTGCTAACATTGGAGAAATTAGACTTCTCTGTCCAGGCGTGCATGAGAAAAATAAGAAACCTTCGCCTGATTGTATCCATTTTTTTATGCTGACTTGTTCGGTATCAGGTTCTTTTAAGCACTTAAAACATACAAGATGATTGATTAGAGTAGCACGAATGGAAATGGCCATTTTTTCGGCATCTTTATCCATTAAACTAGCTCCATATGTATCCTCTAAAAAAGCCTGCCATTCAACTGCTGGGCGTTCCAACATTTTCAGCAAATGTTTTGTACCTTTTCCAGCCAAAAGTATCTTTTTCACGGATTCAACAAACACAATACGAGCGGCTTCATCCCAAAAGACTTCGTTTCTGTTTTCTAATGGAACTATGCACTCGGCAATTTGATTTAACAAAACTTGGTCACCAGCACACTCATCACAAAAATTCCAAGATTTTGAACGATAATCTAGCGGATTAAGCAGAATATCTCGGTCAGGTCTGAAATAGTCTGCAACGTATGTTCCTACGGTATCCACTATAATTGCTCGTTCACCTTTTTCTATTACTTGCTGCAATAATTCATGAAATATATTTGTCTTTCCTGCGCCCGTTGTGCCAGTGATTATGGTATGTCGGCTTTCTGCCCCTTTGGGGTACGGAATGCCAGCAAGTGTAATGTCGCTCTTGTCTTTTATCGCTTTCTTTAGAGTTTTTGCGTCTACGTAGTCGTGTCCCGAAATCAGTTCTTTCTTGTCGCTTAGAGATTTCCCGAAATACTTGTTAATGAAGATCATTAGAATCATCGCGAATATTCCGAGGCAAAGACTGAGTTTAAAAGCGAACCATAAATCTGCTGTGACTTGCTCTTTAATAATTAAAAACGCCTCGTTTCTTGCAATGAAATAATCAGAAAGTTCCTTCCACCGACCACTTCTAAACCACAAGTACGAACTACTAAACAATGAGCTCGGTAGCATGGTCATGCTGGCTCTGTAAGAGCCTTTTACAATGCAAAGATAATTCCAAATGTCATTTATTTTGTAGTTGAACATTACATAGAAAAGAAAGCTTAGGAGGAAACTGACACGCCCGATTATCCAGATAATATGCCAGTTTTGCTTCATCATACGAATACGATGTGCAAGAACCTGTCCGCCTACTGTCGTATGGTCCGAGTATTTACTCATTACAGCTCTTCCGTGCGGAAATTATCATATCCTTCATAGAAGTAGCTTACGTCTATGCCTTTCATAAATATTCCACGCTCGTTTATCTTATCTGTAAGAGCATGTTTTAGCAGTTGGTTTATTTCTACATCTTTTACGGGACTGCGCTCCATGGCTGATAGATAGTCAGCCTTATTTACTTTGTTCCAATCTATGACCTTTTTCAGTTCTTTTTTCAGAGTTAGGTCTAACCAAATTCTTGTAGAACGCCCGTTGCCTTCACGAAACGGATGAGCAATATTCATCTCGACATACTTGGCGATAATTTCATCAAAAGTGCTTTGCGGCATGTTATCGATGTATTTTAACGATTGTTCGAGATACATTAGTGGAGCGAACCTGAAATTGCCTTTTGCAAGATTTACATCACGCATTTTCCTCGCAAAATTATAAATTTCATCAAATAAAGCCTTATGTATCTGACAGAGACCTGCGAAAGTTCCGACTTCTATTTTATCAATTAACCCACTGTCGTACATGCGTTTAGCTGCTAATTTGCTGATTCTTTCTTCTTCTTTTTGAAGTTCCACTTGGTTAGTAATGCCTAATTTGTTTTCCAAAATCATTTTTTCGTTCCTTTCTTAACCTTTTGCCTCTTTTTTAAGCAGGGACACTCTACGTCCTCTTAATCAATCGTTTTTTCTTGGTTGTACACAAACTTATCCCCCAAATCTGGGGATAACTCACTTTTTTTCTTGTTCTTCTCCCATTTTTATCAATTCGGTTATCTTGTCTAAGCTATTATTTAAGTCGGCTTTAACGTCACTAGAGTCTGATTCACAGCCTTTGCCGACAGATTTCTCTTTACGCAATCGTTCGACTTCTGACTTTAACTTTTGCGCGAAATTTATCAGCTGCTTTTCCGACGTTTTATCCGTAAAGCTGATTCGAAGAGTGCAGCTCGGCAGCTTATCTTGCGGATCAATAGCGGTCATGACGTTAGATTTATCCTGCCCCAAACAAGAACACCCCGCAGCAAAAGAAAAGCCCTTCATGGCTTCTAAAACGTCCTTTAGCAGCACTTTATCTATCGAGACAGAAACAACGTGAGAAGGTGTTGCAGAGTTGATATAGACATTATTTATTTTGCGCAGTTCTGAAGTTAAAACTTTAAAGTTGCGAGTTATTTGCGCTTTATCGATTTTAAAGGTCTCTACGGCTTTCGCAAAAGCGCAGATTAATGCTGTTGACTTCGTTCCAGGAAATAAGCTATCTCCTGAGCCAAACATTATCGGCTGAAGTTGTTCTGCATCTCTTACATACAATGCGCCTATGCCTTTTGGCGAGCCGATTTTATACCCCGAAACCGTGAGCAAATCGATATGAAGTTTACCGACATCAATATCATATTTACAAAAAGATTGTGAGGCGTCGGAATGAAACAATATCCCGTGTTCATGAGCTATTTTCCCTATCTCTGATATATCCTGCAAAGTTCCGATTTCGCTGTTGAATGTTTGTACCGAAATTAATTTAGTATCAGATTGAATACAGTTTTTCAGTTGCCGTAAATCAACATGACCGTATCTGTCGACATCGAGATAAGTAACACGCCAACCATTGTGTTCTAGGTGTTTAAATACGTTTAAAACGCTTTTGTGTTCGATTTTAGAAGTTATCAGATGACATTTAGGATGTTTGTAAGCGACACCGAGAATCGCGATATTATTAGCCGCAGTCGCTCCGCTTGTAAAGTGAATCTGATGCGGATTTTGTGCTCCGATTTTATCTGCAATTATTCGAGCTGAGCGTTCTTCTAATTCCTTTAAATGCTTGGCATGGGAGGTTATTCCCGAAGAATTGCCGTTCATACGACTGACTTCGTCGAACTCGTTTAACGCCGCTTCATTTACACTCCAAGACGCAGCATAATCGAGGTATTGAGGAGTTTCTGCTTGAATTATATTAAATAAACACACTGTCAGGATAATAGATTTTTTCATAATTATTTGTTCCTGTTCAGTATCGTAATAATGATTCTTTTGATTATTTCCATTTCAGTAGGCTTACTTTCCGCGACCAGTATCGTAAGTGCGAACAGAGTATTGCCGTCAATTTTCATATCTCCGTTTTGCTTCTCTAAAATGCCGTTTCTATCCAAAAAATACAGGAATAATGAGGCGGCTATCCTCTTATTTCCGTCGATAAAAGAGTGATTTTTTACAACCAAATAAAGCAACATTGCGGCTTTTTCCTCAAGGGTTTCGTAACAATCTACTCCGCCGAAAGTTTGATAAATTTGCCGTACCGAGCTTTCAAAGCTATCGTCTTTTCTCTTTCCGAAAAGTTCGCTTGTAAACTCCTGTTTCATATTTTCAATGACTTGCAGGAATTCTTCAGGGCTGATTTCTCTGTGCTTATTCTTGCTCCTTCCCGCAATATCCAACTGTTCGTGGTCATAGTCGTCCAACATTTCCAAGCCCAAAGCAAACTGCTTCAAAAAACCTGTCAGCTGTTTCATTTGCGAAACATCCTCAATTTGGTTTTCTATGCCTCGCTCAATTAAATCTATGAGTGTTTTTAAAGTTTCGATTTGGTGTCGTTGTTCGGACAAACGGCGTTCATTTATTGTATAGCCCTGAACCAGATGTTCTCTCAACACCTGAGTCGCCCATTTCCTGAATTGCGTAGCGATTTTGGACTTTACTCTGTACCCGACAGAAATAATCATGTCGAGATTATAGTATCTCATGCTATAAGTTTTTCCGTTAGTCGCAACTGTTCGGAAATTCCGAACAGTTGAAATTTCGTCCAGCTCTCCTTCCTCAAAAATACGAGAAATGTGCTCATTAATGTTGGCTTTACTGGACTGAAACAACTCCACCATTTGCGCCTGAGTCAGCCAAATAGTGTCGTTTTCCATACGAGCATCAATGCGAATTTTTCCGTCTTCGTTTTGATATATCGCTATAGCGCTTTTTGTTAGGTGTTCTTGCTCAGTCATTATTTGCTCTCCTTGATACAGGCTTAAAGTTTTCTAAGCTTAATTCTCTTCTCAATTCCTCTTCTGTCGGCAGATAGGTTTTGTATTTTGCAGTAAATATCTGCGTGTTATTTTCAGGTAAGGTGTACTTAACAACCATTTGGTCATTTTCTGCACCGAGAACAATACCTATAGGCTGATTATCTCCTTCATTCATCAGCTCTCTCTTGTAATAGTTGGTGTACATTTGCATCTGTCCGATGTCCTGATGAGTGATTTCACCGACTTTTAAATCTATTAAGACGTAGCATTTCAGGATGTAATTGTAGAAAACCAGGTCTATATAAAAGTTTTTGCTGCCGATAGCAAGACGTTTTTGTCGAGCGACAAACGAAAATCCGCGTCCCAATTCCAGCAGAAATTTTTGCAAATGATCTATTATCGCCTGCTCTAATTCTTTTTCGTGGTACTTACTGTTGTCTTCCAGCCCCAGAAACTCCAATATGTAAGTACTTTTTAAAATTTCAGTCGGTTGAACTGCTTCTTTCGGTACTGATGTATAGATTTCATTTTTAACACTCTCGTCTCCGCGACTAGCCAGAAGACGTTCATAAAAAAGAGTATGTATCTGTCGTTCTAATTGACGCACACTCCAACCGCTTTTTAAACATTCTTCCACGTAAAATTGACGTGCAGTTGGATTCTCAACCCTCATAATTGCGCGGTAATGCGACCAGCTTAAAGATTGGTCACACACTGTGTGACCTTTTGGAAAGGCTAAATAAAACGCTCTCATATATTTCAAATTAGTCAGAGAAAACCCCTTCCCAAACTCCTTAGTAAGACGCTCCGACAAGTACTGAAGTACGTATTTGCCGTATTCAGCTCGCTCATTTTCTCCGCACTCTTTGTAGATTTGCTCTCCGATTCGCCAGTACGACTCGACTATCGCTGAGTTTACCGCTTTTACAATCTTGTTCTGCGCATTAATAATGCTGTTGCGAATGTTGTTATACGTTACATCAGGCTCTTTAACGGTTATATCTTTCATCATATCTCCTTATTCAAAGTAACTCAGGTTGAATGTGTTTTACCTTGGAAATTGCAGCAAATGGAAGCTTTGTGAATTTTTCAATTTCTTCTGCTGATAATCCCGTAATTTTAATAACGTCTTCGATAGCTGCGCCTTTCGCCATCATATTTTTAGCGACAATCAATGCGTTTCTAACAGCAGCTCCCTCTGCAAGTAAGTTTTTAGGCGGTTTAGGCTGCTTTTGTTTCCTGCGCCAATACATCATTTGCCCTCCTTTTCATCCTCTCCAAGTACTTTAGAAACAATGAAGCTGTTTCCAAATACGCGTGGAATCTTGTAAGATACGGCGGCATCCAAATAAGTTGGGCGGTAAAAGCCCAAATATCCAATTGAATAAATTACTCCAACTACAGCGGCTAATCCCATATGAATAAACGCCAGAGGGACTATTATCGCCAGCATATAGGGGCCAGCTACTTTGCGACAATGTATCAGACGAGCAAAAATGTCACCAAAAGCCTTGGAATCAAAACCTTGATGTTCTTTCAGCCACTCCTGATCTAAATCCGCGAACAACTCCATTCCGTATATCTCCGACATACGTTTACTCCAGAAATAAGTGAAAGTGTTGAATAGAGAAAAAATTAATACAGGTCCGCTGATGAAGAAAATGCCCCCTATTTCATCAGATACCTTTATCGCGAGAAGGAGGCCAGACACCATTAGCCAAATAAATAATGCGCATATGAAGCCAATAAAATATTGTACCCTGTACAAAAACATTCTTCTAAGAAATTTATCTTTTGAATCCATGTTATTTTCTCCTTTTCTTCATTATTAATCGTTGTTGTTAATTTCTTCTCCGATACGTCCTCCCGTGAAGGAATAAGCCGTATCTTTCATCGCAGCCCAACTATGTTTACTAGCGGCTACAAACGCTCCGTCTTTACTTCTCTCTTGTTCTTTTTGTTTGACGTTTTCTATGTCATTTGCTATCTGCTGTTTGTCTTGCTCTATATCGGCTTTAGCATTGCCGATGCCGTAGTTTATTCCGTCTTGAATGTTATTAGAATCCGAATGCAATGCTTGTTTTTCGGATGCTATTGCGCTATCTAGGTGATTTATTGCAGTTTGTCCTTCCTTCACCTTAGAAGCATACTCTTTTCTAAACGTCTCTTCTGCTGATGAAGCGCTATATCCTTGAAATACCGTATTCTTCGACGGGCCAGATGGCTTGTTCGGACTCATTCTGACAGAGTTACGCGCTTGCGCTTCCATTAACCAAGAATCGCGAATTCTTGCATCCTGAGCATCATGCGAGTTCATTATCCTTCTGGCTTCATCGCTACTGTAGCCTTTTGCTTGACCGATTTCCCAAGCTTCATCGTTTAATTTGCGTCTCTCTGCAAATGTCAAACTGTTCGCCCGGTTATATGCCTCTTGATAATTCTTCGACATCTGCTCGTTATAACTCTTATCATGAGAGAATGTATCAATCTTTTGCAAAGTATGCTGATGATCTCTGGCTAACTGCGTTAGCTCATCGCTTCTGCTGGACACAGAGACATCTTTGGCAAATGATTCTAATGTCCGCATTGATTCAGCGTATTCTTTCGACTCGCTTCCTTGTTTAGAATCTCCGTAATTTGTCGAGTTCGTAGACTGAACCCCTGTACCAAGATTAACACCTGCGTTTACGCCGCTACCAGCAGACACTCCACCAGACAAATTTCCACCTGCCTGCGTTTGGTCTGTGTATGTATGCCCTTTGTTGTAAGCATCTACAAATCTTGCTGCCTCTAGGATGTTTTTCGCTTGTTCGCTGCTCTGTCCGTATTTTTCATGAATATCCTTAGCCGACAATTTGCTGATACTCTCCGCAATTCTCGCAGTTTCTGTTCTGGCTGCGCTCTGACTTTTGGTTAATTTTATCCCCGCAGATTCCGCTCTTTGCTCGGCCTCGACAATTCCCATCTTCAGCTCTTCCGTATTGGAATTTGTTACCGAAAAGTCGGTAACGCCCGTGCTCGCATCCTGGTGATAAGTACTGAATCCGCTAGCATCATTAACAATTTGGACTCCTCCAGTATCTACGCGGCTTCCACCCGCGGAGAGAGAACTCGAGAAGTTTCTCTGCAATTGTGACAGGTTATCATAAGAACGATTTCTCATGTTGATATTACCAAAAGAGAAGTTACCAGTTGCAGCCTCTCCTGCAGCTACTGCTGCCGTCTGCATCGAAGTACCAGTTAGTTGTCCTGCCAAATGTATAAATGAGCCTACTCCCTTTACAATTGCAATACAAATAAAAGGAATGCTCATTGCTAAATAACCTGCTAATAATTTGATTTCAGCATTGGCATCTGACACACCAATATAATTGCCGATAGTCAGTCCTCCTGCCGTACCAATTTCACTAAGTGTAGACGCTCTTGCCGCAATGTTCATTATGTAATTGAGAATAGCATACATAGGAGGCCATGCCTGCAACCACACCAAGACCGCTCCCCATCTCAACAAAAATTGATAACCTTGAGGTATCATACATAGAGGAATAATAAAGATGAAACAAGCGTAAGCTAGAGCTTCTATTACGGCTTTCATGATCGGTAGTAACTTAGCGGCTAATCTGCCTACGGTAGCAAACGTAAGATGTTGCTGCTGAAGTGCTCGGGTTTCTGCATAAGTAACGGCGTTACCCGCTAATTTGGAGTTTTCGGAGGCAGCATCGGCTATGCCGTTAATTACAAGAGCTTGCTGTAACGTCTCTTCCGCACTGGAAGCTATATTGCCCAAGTATGATGAAGCGTTCGTCAGATGCGTTTTGATTTCGTTTTTCAGAGCGGATTCTACATCAGGACTCATAGATAGAGACTGCTCCATGCTCCCTGATTTTGCAATGAATCTTCCGGCAAAAAACTTACGACCAAGCACAGAAAAGGTTTTATCTAATTCCGCCGCCCAAGCAGCATTAAATCTTTCTACCGCCCCCGCACAAGTGACGTACTGAGCTGTCCCTTCTCCATTTAACGGTATCCAATATACACCTCTGTTTCTTGAAGGATTACTCGTTATCAATTCCCACAGATTGTTAGAGTTTTTCAGGTCATCAAACGTATATTTTTGGTTCAGCATTATGTCGTATTTTACGCACTGTCCCACAAAGTTACGGAAGTTCTCTCTAAAGTTAGCGTTTGTAATTTTAAATGTCTTTGCCTTCTCCATGATATCAGAACCAAACAACATTCCTGTCTTTTGGTATGTCATATCGTCAGGGGTAGAAAAGCTCTGTTCTACCAGCTCTGTTAACCCCTTTCCTACCTTACTTGTTTGAGATGCGAATAACGCTAATCCATATGGGACATTGTCTATTTTATAGTGATAACTCGTAATCGTGTCATGGACGTAAACCTGCGACGTCGGAACAAATACCGCCGTAGTAAGCAGCACAACAGGAATTCCCCAGTTTCTAAGCACCTCCATTGGATTGCCATACAAAATCATCCAATACACAATGAATGCTCCCACGAGCCCACCTATACGAAGCATTCCTTGAAGAGCTCCGCTGCCTCCGTTAAGGCATAAAGCTACAGCCTTCAAAACTTCATATACGATCTCGCCGCCACCTATTGTGTATACATCCATAACCATGTTTGTGGTACCTTTATACTGTTACAACCTCTATCCCCTCTTTTTTAGCAACTTCGATGATTTGCTTATCGAATGTCGCTATCGGACATTTGCATTTTTTTGCTAAAGACAGATACGCGGAATCATAAGCTGTCAGCCCCGTTTCAAACGCATATAAAAACAACTTCATCGGCTCTGATTTGTACCTTTCGATTCCAAGTACATCCACAGCCGCAAAGTAATTCTTGATATCAGAGGTCGATAACCCCTGAAATTTCGCTGTTTTCCACATAATGTTTGCGAACTCATAATCGAATAAATCAGGAGTAATAAATTTTTTGTTATTATCAAAAAAGTCTAAGGGAATTTCTTGTCGCACAAATTTTACAACAAATGAAGCGTCCAAAACTATCATCTTCTTCCCTCGTTCTTAAATGACAGCATTTCCTCAAAGCCAAGGTTCAATTTCTTGCATTTGCTTAAAGCCTCCTTGATTTTGCATTGCCTATCGTTACTCACTTTTTTAATGATATAAGCGTCTTTCCCCTCAAAAGTTACCGTTAACTCCTCTTCTTCTTTTAAGCGAGGAAGAATCTTGAACATTTCCACGCGAAACTTTGTTAAAGATATATGCATAATTTCCTCATATATTACATATGTTTTTATATTACCATGTACATGTGCATATGTCAAGTTTTTCATCGCTCTTTATTCCCCTGCAAAACTTCGAACGTGCTTTCTAACTTTTTCTCGTATATTTGCGCGGATTCTATCATCAGCAGCATTTGGTTCATTTGCTCATACGCTATCTTTCTTTTGCTGTTGATGGCAGCTTTTGCTTCCTGTAATTGCTTCAGAAATTTGTTTATTTCTTCATCCGAAACCTGTGCACTCTTTAAATTTGCGGTTTCCTCCAGCATTACATCTAAAATATCCGTAATATATTGGTGAATAAGGTCAACGCAGATAATGTCCGTAAAATTTCTTAGATCAATTTCTGCACTTCTTTTATAGGCAGAAAGCACATTTACCAGCTTATATAGCGGTAAGCGAACTTTTCCAATAAAATCGATTTCTTGCTGCGTCAGAGGTTCCTCGTTAATCGCCTTTCTGGTGATTATATTTAAAGTTCCTTGTACTTTACTTGCAAATCCTTTGGAAGAGATATTGAAGTTCTTAGTTTGAATCTTTAAGCACTTTGCATCATCAGAACCACACCCGTATCCAGACACAACTCCTCCCTCAAATAACGCCTTAACGAGATCATCTGTTACTTTACTCGGGTACCTTGCAACTCTGCGTGTTTCTCCTTCTTTGTAAGACACAATAGTCCCTGAGATTGTCATGCATAAATGTGCTAACTCTTTATCAGAAATTAGATAATTATTGCGTTTAATGACTTCCCATGCCACGTTAAACTCTTCTGCAAGGATGTTCTTATATTCCTCTGTAGTATTTTTACCGCTTAACACAGAAGAACGCTTACCTCCTGCACCACACTCATGCTTTGCAGCTACCCATGATTTAAATGCACCTTCTTTACTACCGATAGATGAACATACATGTTGGCTGGCCGTATCTGATTTAGGCCACGCACCACCAACTAAAGTTGCGGCCATTTCACAAGAATTAATATTCGCCTGATTAATTGTAGAGGCCATGTTTTGTAATTCCGACATTACAGACTGTACTGACGGAGCAAAAGTTTTCATTGCGAGCATAAAACCATAACTCACCGCACTAGAACCTATGCTCTTTAATGCATTGACTAATTCGGCGCTGCTTATAAAAGAAAATCCGCCTGTGAACATATCTATACCGCCACAACCAGATCTTACACTCGGTAACTGTAATGTCGCCAATTGTGCGTTTCGTGCTCTGTTTCTGACAGCAAATCCTCCTCCAGTGTAATACCCCGCAGATTGATCGTGATGAACTCCTCCCGATGTCGCATTAGTGACAGAGCCCATGCTATGAAAAAAGTTTTCTAAATCCGAACCAATTCCGCCGAAAGCTGAAGTATGTAACAGGCACAATAACAACCAACTTTTCTTAAGCTGCATCTTCAGCCTCATCTGCTATCAAACTGACTATTCTTTCTTCCATCTCCTGAATCGAAATCATACCGACAGCCACGGGGATTACATGTCCCGTCTGTGGATTAATGGCAAACACTGAAGGATATGTATTTACTCCCCAAGTTTCAGCCAATCCGTTGTCTTGTACACTTCGACGAAACAACGTATGCTTCTCGCCATACTCACTTACTGCCAATACTTCCCATCCATATTTTTCGCTGAATCTTTTCAAGATTGGAGCAAACGCCTCACAATACGGACAATTGTTTTTAAAGAAGAAAAACAGTCCATACTTATCAGCAAGCTTTTTGATTTTTTCCTCCGCTTGCTTCTGTTTTTCTACGAGATAGATGTGTCGAGCATTTTGTGATACAGGCGATTGTTGCGTATAGTCCAGCTCTGGGTTTTTGTATATATTCTGCATCCATATTTCGGCGAACAAACCAGACTTTTCTGTCATTTCATACTGCAATCTTTGATAATTGAAGATATTTTTCGGTGAAGGGTGCATGACTGCTAGTGCTTTTGCTTCTTCTATCTGCGCTTGATATTCTTTCAGCTCTGCAGTCGCAGGATATTTGTTGGCGTTCTGGGCTTCTTCTTTAACAGGCTTTTCTTTTTCTTCCTCTTCGATTTTTTCGTACCAATGCCAACCACGAGCATGGTCGTCATAGAATGTCTTTTCCTCCGCATAAATCGCAGAAAACAGCAACGCCATAAACATTACCATTGTTTTCATTTCCTGCCTCCTTTCAAAGACGCCGTTAAATGTTTCATGTTTTCTTGAAGATACTGAGCTTCTGTACCGCCTTGTCCTTTCTTCCGCTTTTCCATATGCTCCCGAATACGATTCAGTTCGCCGTCTTTAGCAAAATGTTCTCCCGATACAGGTTTAAATTGGTCCATTATATCGTTAGTAATTTCAGTTAAATCTAGCTTAGAAAAATCTATACGCGACAGTTCCTCAGGCGTAAAACCTCTGCAATTCGGCTCTTGAGGTGAACCAAAATTCATGCCCAATTGAGGTCGACCCTGTTCTTGCAAAAGCTTCGCGAATTTGGTACCAAAACAACAGAAAACCGTTTTCTCGCGCAAACAAAACTTAGCTAGACCAACATTAACGTGTTCCGCACAATACGTTCCTATTTGAACGCATTTTCCTTCTCCACGAAGCTTGCCTACCGTTTTCGAATCGCTGTCACAGTTGGTAAGACCTATACTGACTCCCCAACCATTGCAACCACAGCAATCTTTAAATGACAGAGGGAATCTTGTGCAGGAATATGCCCCACCTTTGAAAACAGCGATATTTTTTGTACCATCCATTTCTTTTCTTGCTGCTTCAAGAATCGATAGAGCTCCCACTGCCTGCAGCATGTCTTTATCAGACTCATAACTGCCATCTATACAATCTCCACCTAAACAAAACGGATTCTTTCCAGAAAACGAATGCTTTTGTGCTTTTATTCTATCCCGACACTTAAATTTCCAGCGCCATCTTAAACATTTATCGCCAGCTTTCTCTGCACACTCAGGATTAGGCTCTCTGGAACATCCACGAGCTCTTAATTTCGCACATGTATCCTTACAGGACGAATGACACGCATAAGTCACCGTTTGCCCCCATGAACCACGAACTCTTTTCCCTTTCCAAAACTTATCTGTCGGCGGATCTTCTTCCATAGAAACATACCGACATAGTCCTTGTTCCGTTAACTTCTCGTAATGCTGACAAGCATCATCTAATATCCAGTAATGCTTTTCCGTATCTCTTACTACACGGTGGTGCAAAGTCGCTGTTCCCAACCTTCCCCAATTGAAAGTACAGTCGTTTTCACTGCTTAAAAGTATTTTGATAATATCGGGAGAACTTACCACAAACTGAACCAAAGGATTGGTCATAACACAAGAACCTGGATGCCGCCAAGGACCTCCGTTTTGTAGGATTGTTTTTTTCATATCGACAGGAACACCGTTAACGGAATAATGCTCATAAGTATCAGTTCCGCTTTCTGTTCTGCCCTTGTAAGTAATATTCCAAGTACCGTTTTCCAAAAACGCTTCTTCGGGTTCAACAGGAATCGTGATTCGCACTTGGAAAAACCCGTGATTACAACGTCCTCCGCTTGTTTCTATATAAGGAGGCTTTTCAAGATATACATATCGCTTTTTAGTTTTCCGCGCTTTAACAACATACTCTTCATGTGAACACTCCTCGCAAGTTTCGACGGTATATCCGTCTGAAGTTTCTTCGATTGTTTCTGTTCCTTCAAATTCTTCTTTCGGGGCTTCTAAAACCTTTTCCGAACGCGTCATAAAAGGTTCTGTATCGTCTAAAATATAAGGTTTGCGAGTTTTGTGAATGTCTCGTAAATTTCTTCCGTACTCTGAACGCTCTAAATGTTCAAAGGAATGGGCCGTTTCATCTTGGCTTATAACTACTCCCTCTTGAAAATCAGGTACTATGTTTTTGGGATTGCTTGATTTAATTTGTCCACCCGCTTCGTTATTTTTTTCTGACGCGATTTGTTTTCCGACCTCAAATGAAGCCTGCATTGCTTCAACATTTGTCGGAATCCAAAAAACCATAAATCCGCAAATGAGTTTCTTCATGGTTTCACCTCTTGTAGTTTTTGAGCGGCAAATTCAAGTGAAACGTTCCCCGCTAAACGAGCTATTTCTTGCCCGTTTTCTACCTTCACAAACGTAGGAACTCTTTTTATGTTGTATTGCTTAAAAAGCTGAGGATCTATGTTCAGCCTTAGACCGTCCTTATTAATCTCCAAGATTTTATCTTTAGTCGCAATAAACGAATCCTTATATATCCCTCGAAGAACCAGTACTGCCCCGTACTTTTCGGCTGAAGCGCTTAATTCGATTAAAGCAGCCTTTGGCATCGAAAAAGAAACAAACACCAGGATACCGTTTTGCATTTCAGGTTGACGTATATTCTGTACCTTAGCTGCGCAATGCTTACATCCTTTCCCTTCTCCTGCAGGTGGTAATTTTCCTGTGACAAACTCTAAATCTTTCTCAATATCTACAACAGAAGGTGTTTTGCTTAACATTTCTTTTGCAAACTTTTCGTGCTCTTTATTTGGGTTCACTGACGGCAAGTACGCATCCTTTTCAGAAACAGGTTGAGCTAACATCTCTTGAGCAAACTTTTCACCATCTTCAAGCGCTACAACTGAAGAAAAAGGAATCAAAGAAAATAGCAGAAAGGCTAAAGTAGACAACAATTTCGTTTCCTCCAGATTAAATACCCGAAATCTTCCCCGTCATAAGGTCTCTCTTTTCCCGATTCCCAAAATACACTGGTTCTCCCTAACGGCTTACAACCTCCTCTACCTGTTGTCGCTATAGGATAGGTCATTTGCTGCTTGTATTGACTCTTCATGATTATGGGCATTAGATACTTGCCGCACATAGCCCCTTCCCCCGAAGTACCTTCGGCAAGGCCTTCTCTGTGCATTTTCGCCAACATTTTAGACACGATAAGAAGAGAAGCTTGCACTGCTCCTACGTGATAAGGCACATGCCCTGTAAAAGGATAAACCCCGCCTTGGCAGCCTGCACACCAAAACAACGCATCCAAAGGAAAATGTGCAGTTGCCGCTGCGCAATCTGCGGCACATGCAGCTTGCGCTATTGGGTTACCGAATATTACCGCCTCAGGGTTCAGAACAAATGCCGTTTCATCATCATTCCACAGTGGGTCGAACTCTGTTATATAAGCTATATCTAATTGTCCCTTATCCATACATACAAAGTCTGTCAGCAACTCAAGCCACGCCAAAACTGGATATACGTAATAATGAACTTGATAGAAGCTGTTCTTGATATTGTTGGTCGTCGTTCCATCCGAAATATTGCCATGTCCTCTTACAGAATCTCCACCAATCTGAATGCCTCCCATATTAACGAGACAAAATTTGATTCTTGTCACATCTATTAACCTGGCCGGCTCCCAAAATGATATTGGTAAACCTATTCTCGGAATAGGTCTTCCACATGCGCATATCGGCGTTTTGGGATTATCAGTGTCCTCTCCCATAGGAACTACAGGCAATCCGCAAATCGTTATCGGAAATAGACAGCTCCAGCATACGTCACTTATCGGATTTACAAACCGCCCAACACATTTGCTGTGGCAATTGAAAAATATCAGCACTGAAAGAATGATTGAGATATTACGCATCATCTGACTTCTCCTCAATAATTGTCAGTACGTGCTCTCCTCGTTTTTGAAATACAATCGCAGGAACATGCTGTATGCCCAGTTTATGGGTTAAAAACCCGTGCTGGTCAAAATAAATATCTCTTCGCAATCTCTTCTGTATATCGAGAGGAGCTCCCTTCACTAAAATGATTTTACACAGATTGTTTTTTTGAAGTTTCGTGATTGCCCATTGAACCTGCTTCTCATCTTCTCCGTCGATAAACAGCAAAGTTTTAGACCATTGTAATTGTTTCAGCGGATTAAATTGGTCGCCTTTTCTTGCAAATATTTTCCCGTTATGGTCGCTTAAATCTCTTGTAACAGTAATTGTCGGATCAAATTGAAACTCTCGTTTCTTTTGCGTATGCGTAACACGTTCAACCGCCGATGGATGCAAAATATGTTCCTTAATTCTCGCTTCAATTTTGGTCTTTTCTTGCGCCAACTGCCCGCTGTTTTGCAGTGCGTGAAGCTTGGAGGTTATATGTTCCAATAAATCTCGCTCTTCTATCTCGAAAGTTTCGCCAAAAGTCCCTAAATCCTTTGCTGAAACAGCAGAACAAAAACACAGAAGCAACAGGCTTAATCGTCTCATTTCCACCTCATTAAGCCGCAAGCTCGTCCGCGGATGTCATTAACTTTGATCAAGCCAAACTCTTTATAGCGAGAATCAAAACTTTTCTCATGCGTTCCCGCAACAAACACATATCCTTCTGAAATTATGCCGTTGTTAATTGGAGTAATGACGTTGTTCGTTTCGGCATATCCGACCTTAGAGTTACCAACATATATATTGTTGTTGATATTCTTAATTGAGTCGCCTGCCGTGCCCACAAGATATTTTAGAAATTTTCTGCCTTTGTAATTAAACACGCAAATGTCCCCTACCCTAGGTTTCATGTTGTAAACCTGCAAACACAACCGATATGGTATAGATGGAGATGTAACGAAAACTATGTTGATTTGAGTAGCTAGCAACAGCAGCAATAAAATACTTCCCCATACTACCCTGAACTCTGACAGTTGTTCCCTCAAACAGCGTATCATTTCCTCATCCCCTGTCGCACTTGAAGAAGATGCTCTATCGCGTCCGTTATGCCGTATCCTTGTTTTCTCAACTCTTGTACAGCAGCATAATCTTCTGCCTTTGTTGAAAATAATAATTGGCTGAATGGATCTAGAATCAGTTTGCCTACCGCATAACCATCTGCACCATTGATAAGAACTTCTGCGTATTTTCCCTGTTCGGTTTTTACAGAGGAAATTACTCGTTCTTTGTAAGCATCCAGCAGGATGCGCTTACTGTTTTTCAACTGTGCTATTGACTCCTCCTTTTGCGAGAGAAAACAGTTCCAATCGGAATTGTCCCATGCTGCTTGTGCCCCTGCACAAGAATAGAAGTCATTGACGCTTTGCGTTCCGACAACAAGCGAACCTCTGTACTTACGCAGACGACGAGCTAAAGTTTCAATGAAAACTTCACTCTGTTTCGCACGCAACATGTCCCAAGCCTCATCGAACACAATATTGAACGGAGTTTTTCTGTCGCCCAAAAACATTTTGTTCGTAATGTTAATAACCATCATTTGCACAACAACAGACTGTAAGTCTTTTTTCTCTTTCAGCTCCTCTAGCTCAATAACAATTAGATTATTATCCAGGTTTACGTTTGATGCTCCGTTGAAATACTTGCCGTAAGCTCCGTCACGTGTATACGGATATAACATCTGCCCCAGGTCGTTTGCCTGTGAATCGTCTTGATTAAGCAAATATTCCGCTATATCAGTAATAGTTGTCTTGTTACCACTGCACCTAAAAGCTTCGTTTGTGGCTTGCTCCAACAGCGCAGCTCCTTTGTCATCGACTCCATTAATCGGGGCCGCCATCATCTGAATTACTGATTTCAACATCGCCAATGTATCGTCAACTGCTTCTCTGTTATTCACGTCCAAAGCAGAGAAAGGATTCAAGCATATATTGATATTCTGCGAAAACTCAATGAACTGTCCCCCAAGCATATAGCACGTCTTTTCAAAGCTACGCCCGACATCAAGGACGAATACTCTGCCACCAAGTCCTATAGTCGAGGACATTAACTCCTGCATAAATACTGATTTTCCTGAACCAGAGCGTCCAACTACTGTTACGTTGTAGTTTCCAGCCTGGTTATCAAACGGACAGAACGTCATCAACTGTCCCTTTCTGCCACCGAACAACATAGCTGGCGTAGACGTACCTTTCCATTCTGCTTGCTGTGGCACTAAATTCGCCGATTCTACCGACAGCGTCGTTCTCAGTTTTTTAAATTCCAATAATGAAGCAATAGTATCCTTATGCCATGCGAGCGGAAGCGTAGTCAGGAACGCATGTAGTTGTGTACCGTAATTGGATTCGACTCCAAACAACATTGAGGAAAACATCGTCCTCAGTACCTGCTCAGCACTCGACATCTCGCCCCGTGGAGCAAATAGTATAATGCTAAACTGCGTCTTAACCAGTCTTTCTCCCTTGCTCAGACAATTTTGTGCATATTCAAGTTCAGCATATTCTCTCTCAATGTTCGGGATATATTTTCCTATAGGAGAGTTCAGCTGTTTGCCTGCCATATTAGCTTTGACGGCCATTTTTGCGACATCATTCGCTTGTTTTTGGATGTACACGCCATAGTGCATAATAAACGGGTATGGAAACTGCCTGGTATCTCTGAACATATCGCCGATTAATTCTGACATCTGAGATAACCTCCACTCTGGTGGATACTGTGAAACAGAAAAGGTTTTGACCTCTGTGCTTCCTTTTCTAAATTTCAGGAGGTCGTCTTCCACAACAATATCTGTATCATGAGCTATTATCTGATCTTTTATCGGATCGAATTTGTTCCATTTCTTGTTTGAAACATTTGTGTTCGTAAAATCCACATTAAATACACTATCTAAGAAACGAATTAGTTCTTCTGCCGTTACTACATGGTTAGAAACTCCAACTACTGCCAAAGTAGCCATGATTTGTTTCTTGATTGCTGCGACTTTTTTAATAGCGGAATCTACGTCTTCGTTTAAATCCAAACATACGCTCATATAACACTTGAAATTTCGCAGTACATACGGGCTTAAATATGATTTAATAGCCAATTGACTCAAATATTGAGCGCGTCTGATTGCTAGAGCCTGCATCGTTTCTGAAGCATTTTTTCTTGAATCAATATAATCATTCAGAATGTTACCGATGTTCTTATCAGCATAAATCATTGTCTGTATGCTGCTGCCCTCGGGAAGAATTTGGGTAAAAATATTAGATAATTCTTTTTGCATTGCCTCACTGCTGCCGACCAGTGGTGCTGTCTGCAGTATAAAACCAATATGTTTCTCTGAAATAAAAAGCTCCGATTCTTGGTCGTACCATTGGTAAGGAAGAAAATCAGATAAGTGACATACTTCTGCAATGTCAGAAACCGTCCTCTCTTTCGGCTCTGTTATTCCCCCGAAAAAATCGCTAATTTTTTGACCAATGTTTTCTAGAGTGAGCTTCATTTGCTTTGTCCGTCAACTATCCACGTCGCAGGCTTAACAACTAAATACAAGTGATGTGCCATATGCAAATTCCCTGATGCATCCTCGTAAGTCATTACATACATTCGGCGAACTTCTTCCGCCCCTCGCGAAACATGCCCATCCTTAAATACCTTGAAACTCTTGTAATCTCCCGCACTTTCCTCCTCTGCATCTTTCACCTGTCCTTTATCGACCATGGTGTTAATTTTATGAATAGACGCCTTTGGATACCCTCTTTCTACTTCTCCCTCGAACTCCTCATTCCAAGTCGCGCACGACGTTAATGCAAACATGAGAACCCAACTTATCTTTTTCATTTTATATCCTCTTCTTTGAGTACAATTCTTTCCTAACCTTTTTCAAATGTACTGAGGAAGCCTTTACGGACTCCGTAAATACAATCGTCAATCTTCGCCCTCCGTCTAACATAATTACTGGCTGCATTTGCTCCGCTCGCTTGATAATAAAATCAGCGTATTTCTCGACAGCGTTTCCTATGCCCTTACTTGCACCTTGTTGCAGCATTTTGGAGCCAGCTTGCGGAGAAAACTGTGCCAATCCTGAATTTGGCTCAAACTTAAACGCGCTGTTATTGTTTATGCTGATGTACTCAGCCATACCTGATAAGAAACCCGCTACCGCGCTGTTTCTGGCGACTTTACTAGCTCTATCAAAAACCATGCCTCGAATTTTGGAACATCCGTTTTCTCCTGCCACATATCCTTTAACTGGAATATCAACTCCTACTCCGCTTTTGTTGTCTATTTTTACGATTCTTTCCAACCGAATTACGACGCTTTCTGAAGATAAATCCCCATAGGCTGCACCTATCACTACTGCGTCTTTTAAAAAACCTTTGACGTGGTTCGGCAGATTGCCACCATCCGTAATTCTCAAAAGCACAGGCTCTGGATTGGAGGATGCCCCAATACCTGCACTCGCAACAACCGAACCCGTTAGTACCGCTCTCGCGTATGTTCCTGCGAAAATAAAGTTTTCCGACAAATCGTATTCGTTATCTGCATTCTGAAACTGAATAACCTTGATACCGCTCTTCTGAATTTTTTCTCCCGCTAAACGTTTTCCGTTGTCTTTTTCAATTTTTGAAGCGTTCAATACACCTCTTTGCTCCGAAAAATTTTCTAATTGTTGAAGAGATACTCCCTCTGACTGACCAGATTGCGGCATTTCTGCCGCATCTGTTGGTGCAGAGATGTAAGGATTTTGCTTTTTATATGCCTGATATTCAGGGACATCTTTAGAAGGAATGGTGTTGGTTTTGTCTTCTTGCTGATCGTCGAAGGCATTTAAATGAACCCCTAATCCTATCACCATTTTTTGTATGCTATCCAGACGTTTCTGTAACAGCTTATTCTGATCTTCAAGTCTTTTATTGGAATTACGAATTTCTTCTATTTCATTGGTGCTTTTCTCAACCCATAATTCCTTATCAGACAAGCCATCAGCTCCTGTGTTAAGTTTTTTCGTATAGTGCCGTGAGTGCAAATTACTGGAACTACTGCGGAATGTCATCATCACTATAAAGGTAACGGCTAGGGCACCCGCTATATATCCGAAATTTTTGTATTGTTTGGCTTTAACGAATTTTTCGTCCATATTATTTCCTTAAAACGTATAACGTAGCTTTTTGGTTCTCATTGATACGCAAAGAAGAAAGCGATAACGCCACATCCCCTTTCTGTGAAAACATTCTTTCATCTAATACGAATGAGCCTTTTCCTTGTGTCGTAATCTCAAATTTCAGACCAATATAACCATCTATACGAAAAGCCTCTTCAAATTCCGCCTTAAGACATCCGTGTTTTCTGTCAGGAACCGTTAATGCCAGACAACTTACGTCTTTGGAAGTAATAAACTTCTTCATTACTTCGCTTATGTCTTCTTCGTAATTGTTTCCTGCACCTGTTGCGCTTGTAAAATCCGAAAGTTCCAGCCCTTGCCCTGTTTCTGAAGAAACAAGTTCTATAGCATTTGCTTCTGTATCAGCGGGTTCTAACAGTAAATCTTGCGTCTTGCCTGATATTGTGACGACACTCAATGAAATCGGAGAATAGCCGTTATCCTCTGTAGGTCTGATAAACGCCTCGCCTGTTTTATCGTTCTTTTCTAGGTGAAAGGCATTATCTACACCGTATATTCTGTCTATCTTATCTCCCTTAACAGAAATACGGTTCAAATCTTGATAAGAAATTTGAGCTTTTATCACCTTATTTTGCATTTGAAACTCTTCTCCAAACGCTGCTTGGTATATACTCAGAAACATCAAAGTAAATTTATATATCCTCTTGCTCATTTTCTTTCACTTCCGTTATCTCTCTGAAAAACAATCTTCCTCTACAAGTTTTGAAGGTAACTTCGTACGTCTTTTTAGCTTCCTTAATGCGTTTCGCCCCGACATAACTATGTAAAACTCCATCAGCTCGCACTAAATTCTTGTCGGGAAAAACCGTTACTTCCTTAACTTCAAAACTGGTTGAAGCATCGTTTTGTTTTAGTTTTTTGCTGTCTTTAGCGTACTTCGTTCTTAAGTAATTACACGTCTCTGTATCCGAATAACGACTCAAAATCTCCGTGTTGTACAGTAACGTCGTTTGATTCACGTCCAGAGCTAGGTGTAGGAAATAAACAGCCATCTCCTCTAAATATTCAGGAGAAAATCTATTGCCCTCCACCCAAAATTCCCTTCTTACTTCAGGCGGAAGAACTATCACGCGTTCTGAACGCAAAAATAAGCAAGCTGACAGAATTATTAATATCAGTAAAAGTACTCCCGTCAGCCCCAGCAACATATTGCGCTGATACTCGAAGTTAGTGACCTTTTTGCGCGCAAAGTTAAACTTCATCGTATCCAAAACCTTACGTATGACGGAGGAACTCCCTGCTTAATCAACCTAGAAGCCGTCGGTAAATGCCAGTAAAGCATTGCTCGTATTTTTCCTTTTCCAAATTTCTTGTGAAAAATTTTCCATGAAAAAGCAGCTATAACCGACATCCCCATCCCTATCCCTAGATGTTCAGTCACCATACCGAAAGCAAATGGTACGCTGCACATGAGTACCTGATTTGCGGGCCATATTAGGATCCTCGCAGGTGAATCTATGTGGCTAAGAATAACGTGACTGTTTATCTGCACTGACATAATGCTAACAAACCGCCGTCAATATCTCTTGCGCCATTTGAATTAAAGCAGCTTCTCCAGTTCCCACAAATGACTGCGCCGCATATAAAAAGCCTGTGCCTGCTAATCCAGCTATACCCATTTTGAAATTACTCGCAAATAAGCAAATGCCGCTACCAAATAAGCCTGCACCAACTATTACAGGCATCCAGTCTTTCATCACACTCACGAATGTCCTACTTGCTTCTTTGATATTCTCATGCGAGATGCCGCAATGTGCCGCTTCCACACTTAATACGATGATGATTAATACTGTTAAACACATATAGATTTTTCTATTCATATCCTTTGCTCCTTCTAGTTCTATTCATTCGTTTGTTTTTTGTCATTTCCGTATATTTATGTCATGTATCCCCCGTATCATTCTTGCTGATGTTGTTGTAACTGCCGACTTTCTTCAGCTCCTAGCAATTTAGATAAATTTTGAAAACACCAATGAAAATTAATTATTGGAATACGAGTAAAAATAGCCATCATAGATAACTTGGTTGATAACTCTGGCTTTTCTATTCCTACTCCGATGATAGCGTCAATCTTCTGCGTTTTTAGTGGGAAAAGCGCATTTTTACGAAGCAAACTTAAATTAATTACATTGTGACCTAAATTTTTCAGCGCACATGTCATTTGCGCAACGTTGTTATTACTCGTTTCGCTAATCACCGCTATACGCATAGCTCCCTCCTATTGATAATAAAAGGAACTACCTCTTTGCTTTTTCTGTTTATCTTTGTATCTCTTGTGAGCTCTATCAATTTCATAATAAACCTCTCTGGCTTATTACGAAATTGCTACATAGCCCCTCTCAAGTCGATAGAGGACAGCATCACCTATTTTGGGTGATACTGCATTTTAGTATAATTTTTTACAAAATTATGATTTTCTCCATAGATTGCTGCGAATATTTTCGAGCTGTTTTGTAAGTATTCATCCATGAGGGATTTATCAGCTGTGCATTCAAACACTTTTTCATTTAAAAGCTTCTCATAAGTGGCTTTTTCGAGATAATTTTTGCAGAACTCCTTCATGCTCGTAAAGAAGTCTTTGAAATGCTTCAACGCTAAATCATCGTTCTTTTGTCTGTGTTTAATGACAGCCGCATGATAATGACACGTATTGCGACGGACTATGCTGGTATTATCCATATTCCATCTTTTGAAATCGATAGCGAATTTACAATCTTCGTAGGCTTCGTCTAATTTCCCGAGCATTATTCTTGCTTCTATTCTGTAGAATATGCTGAAAATTAGTATCTTAGAGTTATTCAAAAACTTCAGTTTTTCGATAGCGTCAGATAAATCCTTTTCCGCCGTTTCAGCATCGTTCAACCAAACGAGACTGTAGTTTTTCTCTGCCGCCAAGTAACACTTGTGTGACAGTGGTATTTCACTTTCCGGATATTGTTTCATGAAGTTCTCGTTAGGAACAGAATATTCCTTCAAAGCCTTCTTATACTGGCCAAGCATATTGTAATAAGCGGCTAACGTAAATTTGGCATGGCAAGCAAATAGAGGATACGGTGCCAGCTCGCTTTTCTGTCCACGTTTAATGGCGTCATAAATATCAAATATCTTCTGAGCGTAACGTAAGCATTCTTGCTCCGCTGATGCATTTAAGTAACGTCTTGCATGATATGTCAGTATGCAATAATACGCTTGCACAAGTATGCAGTCTGACCATTTTTCATTCAATCCGTCCAACACCTTCAATGCCTGCTCGGAAGTCTCTATTGCCTTTGCAAACTCCCCTACTCTTTCGTACCGCAAAGAAAGTATGACCTGCGTCATAGATTGTAGTGCTTCATTATTAGGTAAATCTTTCAATATTAAGCGACAATCATTCAGATGTTTTTCAGCCGATTTCATATCTCCGAACAATGTCAGATCATATCCCAGCATTGCTAATAAAACCGCATAATCATAGTCAGTTATGTATTTGCGAATATCCTTCATTTCCAATGCTTTTTTGTAATTCGCTGTAGCCATGGAAATCATATTTCCGTGCATGTGGTAAATATGCCCTAAAGCCGTCACAATTCTTGCCGTATACTTGTTAGCATCCTTCAAATGAAGAGAATGCAGTTTGCGATTTAACGCTTCCAAATGAGGTATATAACTCAGAGAAAAGCCTTCCTCTCCCTGAGCTGAGTTGTTTCTGTACATGAACCAGCAAAAATCTTCTAACGGCGTTAATACTCTGACTACTGAACTAACACTTTCAACTTTTTCTTCACCGGATAAAGTTGATAAAACGTATCTAAGTCCTATATTTTGAGTACTCCGGTGAATGAAAAGCTTTTCATCTCTTTCTACAACTACGGAGAATCTCTTCAATTCACGAACAAAAGCATTTGCTGTAATTTTTCCTTTGTATTTCTCCAAGAATTTAACTGGAATTCCCTGAGAATCCACAAAGCATACTAATAATAACAAATCCTTGTAATCTGAATGTTTCTGCATAATTTTATTGAATGATGAAGAGATTATGCCGTTCCTTGTCTTATCGTATTCCATACATTCAGATACTATTTTCGAGTGCAATTTTTCAAAATCTTCACTGAACGTATTGATATGTTTCAAATACTCAGCAAACCCCATATTGGTATTTTTTATGAAATAAGCAGCTGATGAAACATCCAGTGGATACTTCGGAATTCTCGATAAGAACTTTTCAATTTCCTTAATTTTACTTGTGACGGATTCTCCATACAAAATGCTGCCAAACAACTGATACTGCTCTTCAGCACTAAGTTCTCCCACTTGTACTACAGAAGAACAAAATAAATCGCAGTTTTCGATATTTTCATTTCTGGTTGTAATTATAACAACTCCCTTTCCCCAAATTTCGGAGTTTACAGGGAAATATTCTTTAACTGTTTCTATTTCATCGACATTATCAAACAACAAATACCAATTCCCAAATTGCCTCAAATGCGATTGCACAAAAGCAATAACTCTTCTCGTTCTTTCTTCAGAATTAGTCGCCGATTTGATGTTAGATAATATCCCCTGTTGATTTTGTTTATCCGCAATCATCGTTGCGATATTGTAAAAGGAATCAATAATCGATTGCTTACTTTCGGCGTTAATTTCGAATTTGATAGCAGCAGACTCACTCTTTATAAAGTTTCTGGCGATAGTCGTTTTTCCTGCACCACTATGCCCCGCAAGAACAACAACCTTTATATCATGTTTGTTCTTCTTTATAGCTTTATCTATTTCTTTAACCAAACATTTTCTAGATAGCATATTACTGGATGCATAGTACAAATTCGACATAACCTCTCTCCTGTCATCAAGATAGAGTTTAATACAAAAAGATGAAACTGCAATTATAGTAACCGCAGCCACAATTATCGAAAATAATGCCGAAATCATTTTTTCTCTCCACCAAACAACTTTTTTCTCTTCCTTTTCACTACTCTGCCGATACAACAGTGCATTCTTGAAATCTTCTAGAATCTTCCGTGCGCTCTCTGGAAGAATAGTACTCAGAGCTTCTATATGCGGTAAATATCTATCGTATTTATTATCACCAGCAATGAGCTCGTTATTATCGATTATTAAGTACTTATGATTTAAATATCCTTTTTCGAGCTCTGATATATCTTTGACGCACAAAATATCGACACATCCATTTTCATCACTAAAATCATCTTCATAAGAAATTTGCACTTCTATTCCTGCAAGTTTCATCGAAGTTATTAGTATGCTCTCCTCTAATCTGAGAAGCTCTTTTTGTTGCCTTCCCTCACCTACTACATGAAATATATACTTTTGTGATATATGTAGCTTTGCTATCTTTTTTAGAACTTGCTCAAATTCACTAAAAAGAACAATCTCTCTATACCTTTTTTGTATTTTGCTGTACGTACTTGATCTTTCACAAAATCTAGCAAGTTGTTCTTTAGAATAAGTCTTCGTTGTTTTAAACAGCTGATCAATATGAGTGTTAACGGTATTTAAGCTGATCCCCAGCAAATTAGAAATCGTTTTCAGTGTGCAACCGCCACAAACGCAAGATAAAACATCTACTTTACGGCTAGTAAATCGCAAATCATTAATTTGGAGGTCTTCCTCTGTAAGAAATTTTTCTCTCATCTATCTACCTCTCGGAAAGTTAACCGTGTAAAAACAACCACAACAACTAACCATATAATTACGGTAACTTACTATCATCTAACATGTCAACGTTCATGCAAATGCCGTATTTACACTTAAGAACTTCAAAATAAAATTTATAATTTTTACATTAATTGCGAAGGTGTAGGACAATATCATTTTTGTTCCCTTATACTATATTATAGTATATA
>JAILGW010000026.1 GCA_024696365.1 Alphaproteobacteria bacterium
TGGAGTCTTTTGTGAAAGTGCAAATTCAAACGAATGGAACATTTATCACTAAAGATGTTATTTCTAAAATGGTGCGAGTACATGGAATAAATATTTCGTTACATGGCTTCCGAAAGATCCATGACGAATTAACGCAGATAACAGGAAGTTTTGAAAAAGCGTTAAATGGAATAAGACTTGTTTTGGAACATGACATTCCATTTATGACCAATTGTGTACTAACACGATAAAAATATCGACTGCTATGAAGAACATGTAAGAGACTTGTATGAAATTGGAGTTCGTAATTTTTCGATAACTAGGTTTACGCCTACAGGAGTCGGACAAGGCGAATCTACCTTAGGATTGTCTATTGACAAATTAATAGAGGTTTTGTATTTGATTGAGCGACTAAAACCTCAGCTTCCTGAAGCTAATTTTTTGCTGGCGAACTCCGTTCCGTTATGCGCTCTGCCCAAAGATTTGTGTCATTATTGTAATTATTGTCATTTTGGATCTTCACGATTCTACGTGGATGTACACGGTAATTTACTCATGTGTGGAATGTCGAGAGTAAGAATCGGAAACATTATGAATGATACTTTGCAAAACATAAAAAAGAAGTCTGTTGATTTTCGCAATCTTGTGACAGGAACAGGTTTCCCTGAGGAGTGTAGAAATTGTCGGGATTTCGCTAGATGCAGAGGTGGATGTAGAGCCGCTGCCCTGGCTTATTCCGGAAGTTATTGTGGAAAAGATCCTTTGTGCTGTTATGGAGGTTAATGTGCAAAACGTGGAAGTAAATTTAGATGCCGTATTGGTTCGTAATGTTAATACCAAAATTAGGGAAGAATCGTTCGGAGGAATTGTTGTGTCGCGCGATAACCCGACTATGTGTTTAAATGAGTCGGCTGTTTTTTTGTTTGATCTGTGCGATGGGAAAAGAAGTGTAAAAGACGTTGTCGTATCTACCGCTAAAAAACTGGGAGTTGAGCCTGACCGTGTTGCCAGTAAAATTCTGACAGCTCTTACTTGGATGAGGCATGTAGGCATTTTGAAATCGAAAGATGATATATCCAAAACGGCTCCATGTTGAACTGACAACTTGTTGCAATTATAGCTGTGTAATGTGTCCGCATGGTTATAGTGCGTATGGACGTTTTGTCAGTGATAGAGTTTTTGATGTGCTTCGTTGCGAGCTTATCCCGTTTGCTGATGCTGTCGAGTTACAAGGAACAGGCGAATCGCTTATTTACGGTAAGTTTTTTGATTTTTTAAAACTAGTTACCGAGAGTAAATGCAAAGTTACGCTAATTACAAACGCCTCGTTGCTAAATAAGGAAATTCTGGTTGCATTGTGTAAAGCTGGCAGTGATATAGTTGTTTCTATTGATGCGGCTGAAAGTTCACTGTATTCCCAGATAAGACGTGGGGGTGATTTATCCACGGTCTTAGGTAATTTGGAGTATTGGAAGTACATCAGACATAGCATTTACAATAAAGCAAGTCTTGGCATAAATATGGTACTATGTAGCCTTAATGCCTTTAAAATAATCGAAATGATTGATTTAGCAGAAAAATTAAATGCTGATTATTTGTTTATTTCAGAAATTCGACAATGTACTCTAGATGACGCTAATTGGAAACGTTTAAACATAGAGGAACTTCGAAGGAGTGAAGAATTTCAAGAATATGTGCGTAAAGTAATTGAGTATGCCCATAGGAAGAAAGTCCGCGTTCAGTTTAATTTCCAAAAAAGAATGAAAGCTATCGACGTAAAAAGAAATATCTGTGTATCTCCATGGGAGCACATATACATATCAGTTGATGGAGATGTTTCCTTATGTTGCGCGTTGTCTCAAAAATTTGGAAATCTAAACGAGATAAGTTTTTCAGAAATCTGGAATTCCGAACTTTTGAATGATTTTAGAAAGAAAATGGCAACAGGACATTATTGTAGTGATTGCTTGGCGTGTTGTCTTCCTTGGGGAATTACTCACTGCTGACCGTCTATTGTACTGTTAAAAATGGTGTCAAAATGCAATTTCAGAAAAACATAAAGTTTTCTCAAATAACAATGGGAAACTTGCTATTGTTTTTATCTGTTGTTACAGGATGTTTTTGTGATGTTTTTGCCAAAATCGTTGGTCGTCAGCTACCAGTTTCGGAGATTGCTTTTTTCCGTTTTTTCATTGGGACTATAGTGTTGATTTCGATAATGAAAAAAGACGATTATTTGTTAATAGTTAAGCCACGATATACTTTTCTAAATATTATTCGAAGCATATTTGGTGTGCTAAGCATATGGTTGAGCATATATTCAATTGTTTATCTGAAATTAGTTGAAGTAACCACAATCTTGTGGACAATTCCAATGTTTGAATTGCTTTTCAGTAGGCTATTTTTCAATGATAAAGCAAACCGAAAGCAATTATTGGGAGCCGTCGTTTGTTTTTTATCTATATGCGCATTTTCAGTTGATTTGTCAGCGTACGTTTCATCATACCTATTATATACCTGCCCCTTACTGGCAGCCATTTTATTCGCTTTACAAGATGTCATAATTAAAAAAATCGGAACTGATGGTAAGCAGGACATCGGTATGATGTTTTCGTTTTCATTGGTAGCGGCAGTTTGTTCTCTTGTTTTAGTATCTAGCGATTGGATATTTAAATTATCCTTACGTACAGTCTTGTATTTAGTTGCTATTGGGATTTGCAGCCAATTGACGCAATATCTTTTATTTACAGCTTTCCGAAAATCGAACTTAACAAATCTTGCTAATACCAGATATTTAGAATTCATAGTTCAGGCATTATGTGGCTTTGTGTTTTTCAATGAAGTTCCAACCATATCTAATTTGATTTGTGCAGTTGTTCTTATCTTGACGATAGTCATTGTCAAACGATAGAGCAAGGAGTGTCAGATATAAGTTGCGCTTATTGTTTTCATCGCGCATAAGGTGTACAATCATAAGTTGTTTAGATGTGAGCGAGGTTAGAGATGAAAGTTGTAGGTTGTTTTTTCGGTTTTTGTTATTAATAGATTTACAATAATGTCAGTTTTATTAATTGGTAGGTGAGTAATGAAAATGGTTGGTTTTATGAAAAAATTTACGATTATATATTTGGTAGCATATGGCTTTTTAGCTTTGGCTATGCCTGGTTATAATCATGAGGACCTTGTTGTTAAAAAGGTTACCGCTTATGTGAGGGAGTATATCAACCCAAATATGCCAGTAATCGAAGGTAGAAAACAATTGAGTCGTGAGCAACAACAAAGTCTTTATCGGTGGGTAGAAGGGAAAAAATTCAAAGATATATCAGGACGGCGAATTTATACTGATAGGAGAAACACATTTGATAAAAGCGGTGCAAATGATAAAGGAAGTAGGAAATACTTAGTGAGAAGATGGTGTAAGGAGTACGGTATAGATAAGAATGCTTGGCCAAAGGAAGGTACGAGAGAGTGTCATGCTCATCACATCATTCCTTTGAAGTTTGGAGGGCTCAATGAATGGTGGAACATTGTACCGTTGTATAGTCAAGTTCATAGAGAAATTCACTCTGAGATTGACGGAAAATTAACAGGTGGCGAAGAATATCACAGTTTAATAAGTGCTTTTAAGGCTTCTGTCATCGACTAATATGTACTGCAGTATACCGTTTGTTGCGGGATCGTTTTTTGGCAAGGAGCAGTTGAGATTTTGAGTGCAAAGGAATTATGGCATCATGCGAAAAGAATTTTGCGAACTCTAGCCAGGTCGTGTTGGAGCAGTGGTACTCAGATTTAACGGCTTTAGGAGTACGGTAGAGTGCTTGCGAAAGTAGAAAATGGAATTTCAAAACGCTTGATTATCAGAACAGTAAAGGCTGTCTAATTACTTTCGCTGGAATCCTAGCGTAAGTCAGTTTTCGCATTTGCCTTTAATTTGATTAGATTATGATTTTTGCATATATTGGTCAAGCTCTGGCACACAGTCTAGTAATTCGTAAATAGAATGCTCTAGTCGAAGCTTATAAATTTCTAAGCCAAAAAAACACCAGCTAAAAATCCAAGCTTTCTGTATTTAATAGGAAATCTTTCAGATCAATAATACTAATTCTGTTCTCATCATTTTTCGGAACGATATTCTTTTCGACGATTATAATTTTCTTAAATGAATCTCCTATGCTGAGTAGAGGTTTTTCTTCTTGCTCTCGTTTTTCTTGAGTCGGCATTTCATGAGCCGAAAAGCATCAATTCGATGATCGCTCTAAACTTTAGAGCGGTTTTTTCGGCAATTTCAGAATCGCAGTTTCATCCTCACTGTTTTCGGTAAAAGCGTTTGTACTATTCAGCATATCCGTGGCATTTTTTAACGATGTCCAGTCTATAGACTGTGTGTATTTCTGCGCAAAATCAATCGTTTTAATAAAAGCATCTGTAATTTTATTATGAGACAGTCCTTTTAATGCTAACAAATAATTTTCTCGAT
>JAILGW010000116.1 GCA_024696365.1 Alphaproteobacteria bacterium
TAGGAGAACATTACCAATGGACGAACAGGACACTAATGTGAAATGCGTTAGCGAAGACACAACGATCTTATCCGAAGATGTTAGGAAAAAGACCGCAGCAGAAGTGTTTAAAAAACTTCAAAACATCAATTTAACTGACAAGCATAAAAGTAAGAATGATTTGTCGTATTTGCCATGGGCAAACGCTTGGGTAGCAATGATGAAGAATTATCCAACGTTTGAAGAAACTGTTGTAAAAGATGCCAATGGCAATCTCTATCATACCGATGGAAAAACTTGTTGGGTTGAAACATCGGTAACAGTCGAGGGGATTACGCGTAACCAAACCTTAGCAGTGATGAATTACAAAAATCAGTCAATCCCGCTGGATGCAGTTACATCTGTAGATGTTAACAAATCTCTGCAAAGATGTTTGACAAAAAATTTCGCTAAATTTGGCCTTGATATCAACCTGTGGGTTGGTGAAGAAGTATCAGACGACGTGAAGGCTGCGCAAGAAGAAGAGAAAGAAAAGCAAACAAAAGAACTCAAAGCTGTTCTTGCTGAAATATCAAAATTAGGCACAGAGATGATCACCAAGGGATGGCAGACGAACTCTATAAAGTTGTTAGTGATAATAACAACGGAAACAAGAATCCGAATTCTATAAAAGACATAGATGTGGCTAATAAAGTGCTGATTACTTTGCAGGCCGAGGACAAAAAGCTTAATAAGGAGAAAAAATCATGATCTTTTTAAACGACCAAAAACTACTGGCAACCGCATGGAAGGTTGACAAGCATGATAAGTATCTTGAACTTCAGATTAGTACATCTGAAAAAAATCAAGATGGAAGTTACACAAATTCGTATTGGTATCCGAGAGCAATTGGACACGCATTTAACACATTAAAAGATGTTGAAAAAGGTACGAGAATCACCATTACAAAAGCAAAGCTTACCAACACTGTCTTCACTGATAAAGATGGAAAAAAGAGAACGGGTTTCAAATTCCTCATCTTGGAAGCAGATATTAGTGGACAAAGAAACGAAGCATCTACACCGGTAACAGAAATAGAGACTCAGACAGAAGCGGTTAGTGATCAGCCGTGGTAAGTGAAAAAGAAACATACTCATTTTCTAAACTCAATTTATTTTGTACTTGCCCATACGCATATAAGCTCAGATACATAAATAAAGTCAATGGTAAAACAAACGCATTTGCTCAATATGGAACGGAAGTGCATTCCATCATGGAAAGATATTCAAAAGGTGTGCTAACGTTATTTGAACTTGTTAATACATACGACGACGAATATAAATCCGCAATTACTGAGCCATTCCCTGAATTTTTTATGGATTTGGCAACACTATATTACAACCAGGGCAAAGAATTCCTCGAGCAATTTCAGGGTTATTCCGAATATGAGATTATGGGTGTCGAACAAAATTTTGACATAGATCTTGGTGAATTTATATTTACTGGGATTATAGACCTAGTACTAAAAGATAAAGATAATAATTTGATAATCTTAGATTACAAATCAAAGTCAGGATTCAAGAGCAAAAAAGAGCAGGCCGAATACGCTAGGCAATTATATCTGTATTCCCTGTATGTCAAAAAAAAATATGGATCATATCCAAGCAAACTCATATTTATGATGTTTAGAAAACAAAAAAGAATAGAAATAGATTTTAACGAAAAATCACTACAAGAAGCAATAGATTGGTGCAAAACGGTGGTTAAAAAAATTAACGCAGCGACGACGCTTGGAGATTTTGGATTCCCTCCGGTGTGTGAAGCCTTTTACTGCAACAATCTTTGCGACGGCAGAGAACACTGTGATAACAGAGAAGAGGAAAATAATAAATGAAAAAAGAAACAATATACGTAACCGACGACGGCAAGACCTTCTCGACCGAAGAGCAAGCCCACCTTCACGAAAAAGAACTCAAGTTTCGCAAACAGTCTGACGACGATAGGATAACCGAGACGTATCACTATTTTATAGATAAGGTTAAAGAATACGTCAAAACATACGGCGAAGTACCAAGTTATTCAAAAGCTATTCGCCCGGATAAACCACCGAAGCCGGAACCTGTCGCTATTGATTGCGAAGAATGTCCGCTGTCTGACAAAGTGTGCGCCAAATGCGGCGACTGCCCATATACCGATTCAGACGGATGCTGTGCAACCGGCGAAGTGTTCTTTGAGCCCGACCCGGAAGACAACACCAAGGATCTTGAGCCCGACTTAGAAGATAAAACAACAGAAGAGCGCTCTGAAGAGGAACCCGAAGACGACGAAATGTCTGAAGAAGAATATCAGCAGATGGCCGAAGCCGGGGCAAAAGCACTCCAAGATCCAAGAGTTAAGGAATGTCTGCAAATGCTTGCAAATATCTTTAAAGAATACGGCCTCGAAAATATCTCTATTGACGTGGCTAGTGACGACGGCGACACAGCCCTAGCGTGAGGTGTTATGAGCGTCGACAGCATCAATTTTGGTAATGGCCACGTTGAAGTTAGTCAACACTATGAAAACGACAGAAGTTTAAGAGAACAAACAATCAAATACATAATCGGCGAGGGCGAGGTCAGAAAGGTGTTCTATATCGGGAACGACAGAAACGACAGGTCTGCCACAATCAGGCACAACGTTACTGACACCGGGATAGACATCGTGACCACCCCCGATGGTGAAAAGATAATTACAAAGCTGATACTTAGACCGCAACAGGTGATTGACTTATACAGCGCGGTTAAAGAAGAACCTCCGAAATGGCTATTGGAAATCAGCCGGCTCCATATGTCGAGAGGTTATCACGAGCTATAAGGAGAATGAAATGAAATATCTAATTGTAAGCATTTATGATAGCGGTTGGGAATTTGGAGTGTGCGACAACGGAACACATATTCCGAGGCGTGATAAAGACGACCATCCAAATCAGGTATACCAAATGTTCGACGATCTTGCTAGTTTTGAATTTCGCGAATGGCTTAAAAAAGAATACGAAGACTACGATTTAATCGTACTTTGTGAAGATGGTGACATTTTTGTATTAAAAGACGCCGCATAATTTCCTCCAGTA
>JAILGW010000070.1 GCA_024696365.1 Alphaproteobacteria bacterium
CCGATACCGATAATTACAGAATTCATTGTTTCTGTTCCTCACGTTTCGGAAAACTGTGAAGTTCCGACTGATCCAGCTGTTCTCTGATTTTATCAAACATATTATTTTTCAAAAGATTAATCGTAAATTCAACAGCATTTGCAAAACCGATTTCGTCACTATTTCCATGGCTCTTTACAACGACACCATTTAATCCGACGATAATTGCACCGTTATATAGACGTGGATCCATACGCTTTTTCAGTTTATTCAATGCTGGCAAACAGAACAAAATTCCGAGCTTTGCAAAAAACGAGCGCATCAGTGAAGACTTTAACTCACTTGCGATAAATTTCGCTGTTCCTTCAATGGTTTTTAGCGCGACATTGCCTGTGAACCCATCTGTTACTATAACGTCAACTTCACCTTTACAGATATCGTCGCCCTCTACAAAACCGACGTAACTTTTACAAACTTTTTTCAATATTTCCGCCGTTTTTTTGACCAACCGACTGCCCTTGGCATCTTCAGATCCAATATTCAATAAGGCTATCTTGACGTCTTGTTTATTGAACGCAGAACGTGCAACCGCTTCTCCCAAAATCGCAAAATCTACGAGATTTTTTTCATCACACTCAGCGTTCGCTCCAAGATCCAAACAAACTGTTGGATGGTTTTTTGCAGGAAGAACAGAGGCTATCGCTGGACGATCTATACCGTCCATCGTGCCTAATATAATTTTTGCAAGAGCCATGTAGAGACCGGTATTACCCGACGATACAACTGCCATAGCTTCTTTGTTTTTTACTGCCTGAACAGCCAATCCCATACCGGATTTTTTTCCTGTACGTAGGGCAGTCATAACTTCCATATCAGCTGTGATAACCTCAGAAGTATGCCTGATTTCATAAGAAAAATCTTTCGGAAGCAAATTCTCATACTTCGAAAGTAAATTCTTATCTCCAAAAATTATGAAATGGACATCAGACGCCTTCACCCGCGCCAGTCCTTTAAAAACTGACCCGGGAGCGTTGTCTCCGCCCATTCCGTCGATGGCTATAACTTTGCAATCAACGTTTTTCATTAGGCTACTTGACGCTTATCCTTCAAAATCTGACGGCCATTATATACTCCGCAGTTTTTACAGAGATGATGCGGAAGTTTAGACTCACCGCAGTTTGGACATGCGACGACATTTGTAGCCGTGAGGGCCAAATGCGATCTGCGCATATCGCGACGAGACTTCGAAATTTTTTTCCTTGGAACTGCCATTATTATCTCCCAATACTTTGATTTAAATCTTTTATTACGCTCATCTTTATTACACAAATATGGTAATCTTTTCAAGATGTAATTGATAAAACTCTTCTTTATGGTTCACTTGTACCCGTGAAGTAAATCCTGTATTGTGAGGCCTATATTATTAAACCGTATTAAAAATGATTAGAAATTCGAAATTAGCTGTGTTTTTTGTGATCCTGAATTGCTTATTTATGAGCACAACAAACTCATATCCAGCACAGGAAACATCTCACGATCAAATAAGAGCTTTGTATCTCCCGGCAGATATAGCAAATGATGTCAATCGTATCTTTGAAGTGATAAGAAATACCGACACGAATGCCGTAATAATCGATGTAAAAGACGATCTAGGCCTACTTGCAAGTGATTTGAAAGTTCCGGGTGCGAAAACTTCCTCCGTACGAAATTTATCTAAGACAATTTCGGTTTTAAAGAAAAAAGGCATTTACGCAATTGCGAGGATAGTAACTTTTAAAGATCCGGAAAGAACAGATCTCTGTTATAAAAGGGAAGATGGAAAAGTTTGGGTAGATAGAGAACGTAAGAAGTGGCTGAACCCGTATTTGCAAACCACAACTGATTACCTGTTGGACATCAGTAAAAGGGCTGCGCTGCTGGGATTCGATGAAATACAGTATGATTACATCCGCTTTTCCAATACTAAAAAAGGTTCTCCTATGCCTTCTTATAGTGAAATTGACAGGCGGAAAATCATCAACTCATTTTTGCGGAAAGCGACCGAAATGTTGCATAAGTTACATGTCAAAGTATCAGTTGACGTATTCGGATGCATTGTGGAGGGCGCAACAGATAGCAGCGCAGACTTGAATGCGGCTATTCTCGGTCAAGATTATGTTCAGATATCAAAAATCGTTGATTATATATGCCCAATGATATATCCATCCCATTTCCCGAATTACAGTATGCAGATTCCATTTCCTGATGGTTCTCCATATGAAACAGTGTATAAGTTTTTGAAGCTATCAAATAAAATGTTGCAGAAAGCCAAAGGTCCACATGCTATCGTAAGGCCATATTTGCAGGCTTTTTCTGCGACTTGGATGAAAAAGTTTGTGACATACACAGCAAAAGAAATCGTCGCACAAATAAATGCTACTTATGACAGTGGACATCAGCAATGGGCGTTGTTCAATTTTAACCCCAATTTCACATATCCTAAACTCAGTTATGAAAAGCCCGAATATGCTGTTTCAGACATCGTGGATAAAGTATACGTCATTTCCTTAGATAGAACTCTTGAAAGGTACAGTTTTGTATCGGAACAACTAAAAAATGCGAATATATCACTTAAAAAGTTTAGCGCAATCGATGGATATACTTTGACATTTCAGGATGTGAACAATAAAAGCGTGATACAAATTTAAAAATCGGTTTAAATTGAAGAAAAACAGAGTATATAACGTTATGTTGCACGGTGAAAAGCTTATGCAAATTGATACAGCTCGCAGAGGATTTTCACTTGGAGAAATCGGTTGTGCGTGTAGTCATAGAGAAATATGGAAACAAGTCGCTTCAGGCAAACTAAATACAGTAATTGTTTTTGAAGATGACGTAATTTTACAACCAAAGTTTAGAGAGGACTTGCAAGAGTATATAAGGGATTTACCGCCTGATTGGGACATAGCCTTTCTCGGTTGCGGTAGAAGAAACAACAAATATGGTCACTTTATTTGCGTAGGGGAAATTTTCAGAGATTTTGATGAGGTTCCAAACCATCCGACAGTAGCGAAAATTCAACCTACTAACCTGACCTATATGGTACGTATGGATACATAATCAATGCAAAGGGTGCGAAAAAGCTGTTGGCGTTGATAGATAAATCTAAATTTCCAATTGACGATATTGTGTACCAACAAGGCGGAATTAATACAGGCAAAGTCAACGGATATGTCGCGATAAAAAAGTTACTTGAGCCTAAATTAACAGATTCGGAGATAAAAAAATGGGCAGAAGCTATTAACTCTCTGCCCACCATCCCAAATTTGCAATTGAATTAGTTTATTCAGCCTTTGGTTCTTCGGATTTTGGTTCCTCAGACTTTGGTTCTTCCGCCTTTGTTTCCTCAACAGGCGCTGGCTCTTCAGCTTTAGGCTCCTCAGAAGCTTTAGGTTCTTCAGCTTTTGGCTCCTCCGCCGTTGGTTCTTCAGCTTTAGGCTCTTCAGCCTTAGGTTCCTCAGCTTTTGGCTCTTCCGTTGTTGGTGTCGCTATTTGTTCAACCGTTTTTGTTTCTTCTGGCTTCTGATCTTCTTTCTTCTGATCACAAGAAACAACCATTAACATTGCTGCAGAACAAATGGCTGTCATTACAATTTTCTTCATATGAATTTTCTCCTAATACTACTGTTCGGTATATTATCACCAAAATCATTAATTGTTAGTTAATAAAAAAAATTTTATTAATGTTTTTTGATTGAATTGATGATTATTAGTTGATAAAATTTTTCCACTCAATATAGAGAGTATGTTTTAGGTAAAGATGGAGTTAAAAATGACTAAATTTACACCTTTAAAAGATAGGGTCTTGATAAAAAGAGCCGAGCAAGAGGAGAAAACTCCTGGTGGAATTATCATTCCAGATACAGCAAAAGAAAAGCCTGTAGAAGGCGAAGTTTTAGCCGTAGGTAACGGTATCAGAGATGAGCACGGAACTTTGCATGCCCTTGAAGTTAAAGTTGGTGACAAGGTTTTGTTCGCTAAATGGGGTGGCAATGAAGTCAAGATAGACGGTGAAGAATATATTATTCTTAAAGAGTCTGATATTTTGGGTATACTCAACAAATAAGGAGAGAAATTATGGCAGCAAAAGAAGTAAAATTTTCTGTTGACGCTCGCAACAAGATGTTGCAGGGAGTCGATACATTAGCAGGTGCCGTGAAGGTAACTCTCGGTCCTAAGGGAAGAAACGTCGTTATTCAGAGAAGCTTTGGTGCGCCGAAAATCACTAAGGACGGTGTGAGCGTAGCAAAGGAAATTGAGCTTGCCGATAAATTCGAGAATATGGGCGCTCAAATGGTTAAAGAAGCCGCCAGCAAAGCAAATGATTTGGCTGGTGATGGCACCACAACAGCGACAGTGTTAACTCAGGCAATAGTAAAAGAAGCAGTGAAAGTTGTTGCATCTGGTGTCAATCCTGTCGACCTTAAGAGAGGTATTGATGCAGGTGTCGCAGAAGTTACCGAGATGTTAAAGACTGTTTCCAGAAAAATTTCCACGAACGATGAAATCGCGCAAATCGGGACAATTTCTGCCAATGGTGACGCGTCTGTCGGTGAAATGTTAGCGAAGGCTTTTGATAAAGTCGGTAAAGAAGGCGTTATCACTGTTGAAGAAGCAAAGTCTTTGGAGACAGAGCTTGAAGTCGTCGAAGGTATGCAGTTTGATCGCGGATATTGTTCACCTTATTTCGTAACAAATCCTGAGAAGATGACTTGCGAGTTGGAAAATCCGTTCATTCTTATTCACGAAAAGAAGTTATCTGTTCTTCAGCCAATGCTTCCTATTTTGGAGAAGGTTGTGCAGTCAGGTCGTCCGTTGTTGATTATCGCGGAAGATGTCGAAGGTGAAGCATTAGCGACGTTGGTGGTAAACAAGTTGCGTGGCGGTCTTAAAGTAGCTGCTATCAAGGCTCCAGGCTTTGGTGACAGAAGGAAGGCGATGTTGGAAGATATCGCAATTCTGACTGGCGGACAGGTCATCAGCGAGGATTTGGGCGTAAAGCTCGACACAATCGATATGAATATGCTTGGAAATGCGAAGAGAGTGTTTATCGATAAAGAAAACACGACCATCGTTGATGGCGCAGGCGCAAAGCAGGATATCGAGGCTCGTTGCAATCAAATCAAGCAGCAAATGGCTGATACGACATCCGATTATGACAGAGAGAAACTGCAGGAGAGATTAGCTAAACTTTCTGGCGGTGTAGCAGTTGTAAGAGTAGGTGGTGCAACTGAAATCGAAGTTAAAGAGCGGAAAGACAGAGTTGAAGACGCAATTAATGCGACGCGTGCGGCTGTTGCCGAAGGCATCGTTCCGGGCGGTGGAATTGCCTTGCTAAGAGCGACAAAAGTACTCGCCAATACTCAGTATAAAAACGATGATGAGAGACTCGGCATTGAGATTTTGAAGAAGGCTATTCAAGCTCCTGCTCGTCAGATTATCGACAATGCAGGAATGGATGCATCTCTCGTGGTCGGAAAGATTTTGGAAAACGACAGCTTCAGCTATGGTTATGATGCCAGAAAAGGCGAATATACCGATATGTTGAAGGCCGGTATCATTGACCCGGTAAAAGTCGTTAGAATCGCTTTGCAAAGTGCTGCGTCAATCGCGAGCTTAATGGCGACGACTGAATGTATGATTGCCGAAAAACCTGAGAAAAAACCAGAAGCGCCAATGCCAGGTGCCGGTGGAATGGGCGATTACGGATTCTAGTAGTAATCTTCTTTAAATGTGAAAAGCCTTCTGTAACATGAAGGCTTTTTTATATGAAGACACGATGAAAAAGATTTTTCTAAAATTCGCATTATCATTAGGAATATGTTTACTTCCACAACACCAGGTTACAGGAATGTCTTCTGAGCAATTATGTCCTATACCCTTCCCCTGTTTTCAATCAGCACTTCCTGAAAATGTGATGGGAATTGTGAGAGAACTGCCAACAAATGAAAACACACGTTTTTCAAGAAAAACTCTCTAAGATTTTTATTGTAACTTTCGGTCGAGTCTTTTATTCAACCGTTTAGCTGTTGTTTTAATTCGCAAAAAAATAACGCTCGACATAACAAAAGACTTATGATATAAGAACAGACGATGGGCGCCTAGCTCAGTTGGTAGAGCAACTGACTCTTAATCAGTGGGTCGTAGGTTCGAATCCTACGGCGCCCACCATTGGAATGACAGTCTTAATTTAATCCTAACAAAGCGATAATCATTACCATAACCAAGAGTAACATTCTCTTTTGCCACTCTTCGTCGTTTTTAATAATAGCCTTTTCTACTTCTGGTTTACACTGCATGCTGCACTCCTCCATTTCGTTAACTTCAACATTTTTTGTTGTCTTACTAGCCATGGTTATAAGTCCCTTCACTTAACACGAATCATTATCTCAGTAAAAAGTTAATTTTTTGCAAATAAAAAGGAAAAAAATGAAAAATATACACAAAAAAGTTCCGTGGACAAAAATTGCACGGCCGAATCAACTCATGCCTGAGGGAGATTGGAACATTTGGCTGCTACTTGCCGGACGTGGATTTGGGAAAACACGAGCAGCTGCTGAAGCTATACGTCAATTGGTTTTAAGCGGAAAATATAAACGGATTGCTCTCATTGCCAATACAATACAGGAAGCAAAACAAGTAATGGTAGAAGGTGCGAGCGGTCTTTTATCAATTTCAGAAGAATCCGAAAAACTGACGTTTCTAACTTCAAAACGATTGTTAAAATGGGAAAACGGAGCAATTGCGACAATATATGGAGCAGAAAATTATGAACAGTTACGAGGGCCTCAATTTGATGCTGCATGGATAGATGAATTTGCAAAATTTCAGTATCCACGAGAGACATTTGAGCAGTTGTCTTTTGGCCTTCGACTCGGAGAGCATCCACGTACTATTTTAACCACTACTCCTCGTCCCCTACAGTTTATTAAGGACCTTATGAAGCGAGATGATGTCGTCACAGTTCGAGGAACATCATTTGAAAATCTCGAAAATCTGTCCCCGACCTTTCTACGACAATTAGAATATTTGAAAGGCACAAGATTAGAATCTCAGGAAATTTATGCAGAAATAGTTGAAGAAAACCAAAATACGCTATGGGCGTGGTCGGATATAGAAAATTGCTATTGTACTCCCCCTCATTTTTTGCAGAACATTGTGATAGGAGTTGATCCTGCACTCACTTCCGGAGAAAACAGCGATGAAACAGGAATTATCGTTGCCGGAATGGATGGTTCAAATAAAGCCTATGTATTAGATGATTTAAGCATAAATGCCGAGCCGAAAGTTTGGGCTTCTAAAGTAGCAGAAGCTTATAAGAAATATTCTGCACGGCTAGTTGTAGTAGAAGGCAATGCGGGTGGTGAATTGTTAGTTAATTTATTAAAGTCGGCAGATAATTCGATGAAAATAAAAACTACGTATGCTCGCATATCAAAAACAGCGCGTGCGGAACCAATAGTTATTTTGTATCAAAAACACAGAATTTTTCACGCACGATGTTTCCATAAACTTGAAATGCAAATGGCGACATATACTCCAAAAGATAGATCTCCAGACAGATTAGATGCTATGGTATGGGCTATGACAGAATTGTTTCAGTTGTCAGACAATTCTGAAGCACCTGCGATTTTTGCAATGTGAATTCACAAAGTGCAGCAAAATCGCAAACGATACCCAAATAGCGCAATTTCTTACTCCACCTTCTTTTTTTCATTATCGTTTGGATTCTATTTTTGAGCCGCGTTTTTTTATTTTTCAAACATTCTCATAGTTGATATACTGAATTTGTATAAAATTATAGGCATCATTTATGCGAAAGCTTTTCTATGCTGTCATCGGCGTTATTATTTTGGTTTTTGTCGCCATTATTATGATTATTAGTTCATCTAACAGTCAGTTTAAGGATTTTTTAACTACTGGGCGCATTTCAGCTCTGGCAGATGATTCTAATAAATTTGAACGAGATATCGTTCTGAATTGCTTAGAGGTAAAACCGCATTCTGAAGAAAATATTGCGATAAAAGAACTTATTTCTAAGATGACTGAACGGCGGCCAAACTGGCGCTTTATTTTACTCTCATCAGATAATGAATTTGACGAATTTGATTCTGTTCCTAACGTAAAGTTAGAAAAGATTCGTGCCGATTATTCAGTAATGAATGGAATATTTTTCAATTTGCTTGATTTTATGACGTTTTTTCGTCTTCACAATAAGTTGGTTCAATTACGCTTTTTTAATCAACTATGTATAGATGATAAGTGCCTATTGCTTTGGAATGCCAATGTATCTCATCAATTAGGAATTAAAGGTTTGTTACAGATTTCGACTATTCCAAGCCTTGTAAGTTTTGATGTTCCAGATAAATATCAGACAGAGGATGCAGGAAATGACCGTAACTTCATAGAAAATGCGGTTAAAACATCGAACAAAATTATTACACTATCTGAATTTTCAAAACGCAGAATAGTAGAACAATTCGATGTACCTTCAGACTTTGTTAAAGTCATTTCCCTGAAAGTCGGAACGCGTTATTCGAATAATATACAAAAAGATGCGTCTGAATCCATTCTTAATAAACACAAGGTGCAGAGCGGAAAGTACATCATATTTATTCCATCCACGAAGCCGTATCAAAATCAAATAAATTTAATAAGTGCTTTTGAAAAATACTCTGAAGGAGCAGATGGCAGTATTAAATTACTGATAGTATGCCGTGATGCCCAGATCAATTACTACAGGCAGCTGATATCAGCGGGAAAACTAGCAAACAATATCATAATAGCGGAAAATGTTTCTAAAGATGAAGAAAATATGTTGATATATCACGCTTTAGCTTATATCCAACCATCATTATATGAAGGAGTTGGGGCGTCAATAATAAGAGTAATGTTTATGGAAGTGCCAATTTTGTGTTCAAATACCGGTAGCTTAGCCGAAGTCGCAAGTGGTGCAGCATTGCTCTTTAATCCAACAGATGTTGATGATATTAGCTCTGCGATTTTTAAAATTGCCGGGGATGAGGATTTAAGACGACGTCTGATAGATTTATGTACAAATCGCAGAAATGATTTTCAAAATATCGAAGCTATGGCAGACGAGTATTTAAATGTTTTTGAAGAGGTCATGAATGAAGAAAAAGCGCGAGTTGAATAATCTGATAGATAAAGCAATAGCTCTTTTTAGCGCACTGGTTATTTTTATATTGGTATCCGCAGTTTCTATATGCGTATTCTCAAAAAGCTCATGGCACGATATTTTTACGAGCGGAAGAATAACTGAGCTTGATAACAGACCGAAACAATTTGAAAAAGATATTGTTGTAAATGCTGCTCACCTTGGAAAAATTGGTGGCGTTTGGACCTTAACGAATAATCTCCTGACAGAAATTGCAAAGAAGAAACCAAATTGGCGTTTTGTAGTGGCAATTCATGAAAAGCTACGAAAAGATTACCAAATTCCGCTACCAAACATAAAGCACGTATACGTCAGTATGAATTATACCGATCCGATGGAATATTTTTATAAGTTTTTGAACTGGATAACCCGAAATCGATATCATGATAAACTGCTGCAGTTGTGCTTTTACGATAAAATATTCCTAGACAGTAAATGCGATTTAATTTGGGACCCATCAGGGGAAGACACAATTAACGGATTTAGTATTCCTAGTGTAGCGACTATCCATGATTTAGCGTTATTTGATATACACGAGAGTTATGTTGTAGCAGATCATATATCTTGGGGAAGAAGACGGATAACAGCAGCAGCATTGTCTTCAAAAAAAATCATTACAGTTTCTGAGTTTTCCAAGAGACGAATTATTGAGAAATTTGGGCTACCATGGAATTCAGTGGAGGTAATTCCTATACAATTAGGAAAGCGGGTGTTTAATTTTGTCGATCAGGGGAGTACTCAGTCTGTTTTGAAAAACTACAACCTGCAAGATAAAAGTTACCTTATATTCGTTTCTGGCTTCTGGCCGAATAAGAATCATGAAAGACTTATACGGGCCTTCAATCAGTTCTTGCAAAAAGAAAAAACGTCAAATTTAAAATTGGTTTTGTGTGGAGCAAAGGCGCCAAAAGAACTCTTTGCATTAACAAAACAGCTGGGCATAAAAGAGCGTGTAATATTTACTGGTTTTGTGTCCGACAAAGATTTAAGCGTTTTATTACAGCATGCATTGGCTTTCGTTCATTCATCAGTATATGAAGGGTTTGGCATGCCGATTATAGAAGCAATGGCTGCAGGAATTCCTGTCGCCAGCAGTGATGCAGGAAGTTTGCCGGAGGTCGCTGGTGGTGCTGCGTTAATGTTTAACCCTTATGATGTGAGTTCTATTGTATCTGCAATATCAAAAATTGTGCATGATGCTTCTTTGAGGGAACATCTCATATCGTTGGGGAAAGAACGAGCGAAAGTGTTCGAAGATACAGATAAAATGATAGATGCATATATCAAGGTGTTCGAGGATACAATGGATAAAAAGCAAATCCAGGAATGGAAATTTCAAGGTTATTCTGCACAAAAGATAGTTGCAGAGAAATTATGGCAAGTAAGAATTTGTTGATTGCGGTTACAATCGGTTGTTTTCTGGCATTTAGTACTGAAAAAACCACCGCCGTGTAGTTATCCGGAGGAACACGCGTTCAGGCAGCAATGAATGGCGAATTGCTTGTCACAGGCGACGGAGAAAGCGCACCCAATAGAATAATGGCAACCGTTATAAGAAACTGTTTGTTCGGTTATGCGGAGATACTTCGCAAAGAAAGATGGGAACCACAGATGGTGTGGAACTACAGTCCTCAATTTTTTAATTGTAGATTCGATAATACAACAGATCTAAATGAAATAGTTCTGGCATTTCCTGCTCGAAATAATCTTCCATCTGAAGAAACACCTACGGTGAGAATTGTGAATTGTCATGGAGAATGCACTTGGACAATGACGAAAGCCTTTTTGAATGCGGGAATTAATGTAGAATTGTATGGAAGTAGCATGTCTATATCAGGGACTGATATCCTATGGAACTCTGGTGCAAATACGACAGTAACATGTCGAGAAGTAACTATTTCGTGCAGAGATGAAGAAGTGCAAGGTATCATTGATTCCTTGCGAGGACTTAAGGCAAATAATCGGCTACTTATTGTCCCCGGAATAAATTCGAGGCTTGTTGTTAATGAAACTCCTGTTGCTTGGATTAATGAAATATTTTATCGATTAGGTAATGAAAATCCGCAACATTGGTAGGAAAATGCCAATTTAAGGCTTTCATCGGCAGGTTGTCAATCAGTGATCAGTATGTTGATCGTGATAATGAGCTACCGCATCAAACAAGAGTTGATAATTCTAAGTTAATTACTTATGTTACAGATAAAGATGGCGTCAAACGACAAATAAGCTGTGTTCCTCACAAAACTGAACAACCGAAGGTCCATGTATACGTGCGTTCCGGTGGATATGAGCCGCGCGAACCTTGGCAAGGTGTTGCGTTGAACATTAAGCCGAGTGGGTCTAGGCCGTTACACAAAAATGAAATATTACAGATACGTATGGCGGAACATTTCAATTTGCCGCATGTTTTACGTGGAGAGTATAGACTAAACAAACGAAACATTCGAAATGTGCGAAATACAGAACGGGTATTGAGAAAATATCATATCGATATATTTAGGCTGATGCAGATTTTGCACGATTGTCTTGCGAAATATATGTCGCCAAACAAGTAGGTTACTAACGCCGAAAGCTGCAAGTGTTTTACAATTATTTAGGTTTTCGGAGGAACGCATATCTGAACAATTCCGTCCGAAAAAATTTTCGACGTGGCAGATTTTGCAGATTTAACATTTCGTGTTAAGATTTATAACAGTTGGTGTTAAAAATTAAATAAAGCTTATATTTCAATTGGTTGTGCGGATTTTATTGTTCTGTACCTTCTTGTCGTTCCGACTTTTGTTGTTCTGATTTTTTCGATAGCATTTGCAATCTCGATAAATGCATTTTCCGTTTTGCGTGGGCAGTATTTCCGGCGTGATATATTCCGCATCGAAATCGTACAGAAAAGCCAGACGTTGCACTCGCTCGAAATACTTCATTTCCTTCGCTGGATTTTCCAGAATCAATACGACTTTCGCGCGTTTTCCCGTCATCAGCTGAGAAGGAACTGCTTGCCACAACAACCGAGTTCGCTCTACCTGTTCAAGAGGCATATGTTTTGAAAAATCATTTTCATAGTCATTGAGAATATTGTTTTGAAGTTTTCTGACCTCTTGATAATCTCTATTGTCTGCATATGA
>JAILGW010000088.1 GCA_024696365.1 Alphaproteobacteria bacterium
ACAAAGGAATTGTCCATTTCATTTATCTCTGGGAAGTTCATCTTTCCACCGCAGCGACAGCCTTTCCGCTTTTTCTGCATCTGCTGCTCGACTTTCTGCAATGTCGTATCAAAACAAACATTCGGATCATCAGCTTCATTACTTATATGATAGGAATTACCTCTGGCAGTTTTGCAGGAAATATCACACAAAAAACGATACCCGTCTTTTTTCATAACAATGCTCATGTCCAAAAATTCTGTCCCGTACTTTTCAGCTAAAGCAATGCTCGCATCTTTTGCCCTGTTGGTGAGTGCCTCTCCAATGTCCATATGACGTCCGGTAAAAGAAAACTTCATTTGTCCCTCCCATAATTAATATAATTAGTATACTCGCAACTATACACAAAAACATTTTATATTTTATTTATATTTTAATATTTTGTAACTCCTTCCCTCTCCTCAAATATGCTGACTATATTTTGATACACTTTCAAGAACAAAAAAAAGCCCTCCCGTTTCCGAGAAGGCTTTCTAAACAACGAATTGGTTGAAGAATTACTTCAATTCGGCTTTTGCGCCTGCTTCTTCCAATTTTGCTTTCATCTTCTGAGCTTCGTCTTTTGCTACAGCTTCTTTTACTGTCTTTGGTGCAGCTTCGACTAACGCTTTTGCTTCCGTCAAACCAAGACCTGTCAATTCTCTTACGACCTTGATTACCGCGATTTTCGTTGCGCCAGCATCTGTCAAGACGACATCAAATTCTGTCTTCTCTTCAGCAGCAGCACCACCAGCGGCAGGAGCAGCAGCAGCGGCAACAGCTACAGGAGCAGCAGCGGATACGCCCCATGCTTCCTCTAACTTCTTGCTTAACTCAGCAGCTTCCAACACTGTCAGCTTTGACAATTCTTCTACGATTTTATCTAAATTTGCAGCCATTTTTAACCTCCACTAATTATTGCTTTTCTGAATAGGCTTTTAATACACGCGCAATCTGTGATGCGGGTGCTTGAGACAACGTAGCCATACGCTGCGCAGGTGTCTGAATAACAGCGATAATTTTGGCACGCAACTCGTCCATAGACGGCAATTGAGCTAACGTCTTTATTTCGGCGACACTCAATACCTTCCCATTGTATCCACCACAAACGAGTGTGATTTTGTCTTCACTCTTTGAGGCGTACTCCGATATAACTTTTGCTGTTCCGGTAATATCTTTCGAAAACACCAGAGCCGTTTGTCCGCTCAAATGCGGAAGAATACATTCGAAATCCGTACCCTTCACACCGATTCTCGCCAAAGTATTCTTTGAAACGAGATAGCTGGAACTAACGCCACGAAGTTGTTTCCTGAGATCTTCTGTTTCAGCAACAGTCATTTTGTTCTGGCTGACAGCAAAAACTGCTTCGCTCTCTTCAAAGCGAAGTTTCATTTTCGCAATCACCTCTGATTTTTTGCTCTTTTCCACAGCTCTCTCCACAACAAAATTTTAAAGAGAGAATATCGAAAACCGAAAGTTACAAGAACTTAAAAAAGCGGTCAATCTGCAACGGCATATTTAAGCTTGCGCACCGATGGTCTTCGACAGACTCCTAATGGTTAGAAACCTAGCACCTCAGCAGTGTTCAATTTCAAACCGACTCCCATAGTACTGGAAATCGTAACAGATTTCAAGTACGCACCTTTTACGCCAGCAGGTCTCGCCTTTACGATAGCGCCCAAAAACGCCTTCGCGTTCTCTTCTATCTTCTCTTTTGCGAAACTCAACTTGCATAATCCGGCATGAACGATTCCTTCTTTATCAAGACGGAATTCGACCTGTCCGGCCTTGGAATTTTTAACAGCGGCACCAACGTTCGGCGTAACCGTTCCGAGTTTCGGGTTCGGCATCAAGCCTTTCGGTCCGAGTACTTTACCAAGACGACCGACAACGCCCATCATGTCAGGTGAAGCGATGCAAACTTCAAATGCGATATCACCGGCTGTGATTTTCTCAGCTAAATCTTCAGCACCGACGAAATCCGCACCCGCGGCTTTTGCTTCATCAGCAACGGTTCCTCTGGCGAACACAGCAACGCGAACAGTCTTACCTGTTCCTGCCGGCATTGATACCATACCTCTGATATTCTGATCAGCGGCACGAGGATCAACATCCAAGTTCACCGAAACTTCAACCGTTTCATCGAATTTGCATGAAGTATTTTCCTTCAAAAATGCAACAGCTTCCGACAGACTGTAAACTTTGTTCGGCTCTGTCTTCGCTGCAATAGCTCTGTATCTTTTTCCTGCGTGTGCCATTATTGAATGACCTCCAATCCCATTGAACGAGCTGATCCGATAACCATCATGCTGGCAGCATCGACATCATTTGCATTCAAATCTTTCATTTTCTTCTCAGCGATTTCTTTCACTTGAGCCATAGTTACGCTTCCGACACTGGAGCCTTTTCCAGCTGTCCCTGAGCCTTTTGTTATCTTCGCAGCTTGTTTCAAGAAATATGAAACAGGTGGCATTTTGATGATAAACGAAAAGGTTCTGTCTCCGTAAGCAGTGATGATAACAGGCAACGGAGTTCCGGCTTCGTACGACTGAGTCTGAGCGTTAAACGCCTTACAGAATTCCATAATATTCAACCCTCTCTGACCTAATGCAGGCCCGATTGGTGGTGATGGGTTCGCTTTCCCGGCAGGTACTTGCAGTTTAATATACCCGACAATTTTCTTAGCCATAAAACCTCAAAATCCAAAATTAGGTTACTGTTTTCTACCACACACTCACAAAATTTGCAATAGGAATAGACGCTAAACCATGCTTTTAAAAATAATTTTTACGGATGATTTTTAAAATGCTTTCTGCATACGGAAATGTATCTGTCGTTGCCGCCTATTTCAATTTGAGCACCCGATGTAACTTTCTTCCCGTCCTTATCAACACGCAGATTCATGGTTGCCTTTTTCCCACAGAAACACACTGTTTTCAGCTCTGTGAGAATATCGGCAATAGCGAGCAATCTTGCACTACCCTCGAACAAATTCCCCATAAAATCCGTTCTCAATCCATAGGCCAAAACCGGAATATCCAGCAAATCGACAATGTCTCCTAATTGATTCACCTGCTCTGCAGTCAGAAATTGGGCTTCGTCTATCAATATGCATGCGACTTTTTTCGCATCTTTAACGTAGCAAAAGAAATCAAAATTCTTATCAAACGTAACGGCTTGCTTTTTCAATCCGATGCGAGAAGCTATTGTCCCCTGTCCATATCTGTCATCCATCGCGCAAGTAAATAAAATCGTGTTCATACCTCGCTCGAAATAGTTATGATCTGTTTGCAGTAACGATGTCGTTTTTCCGGCATTCATCGCCGAATAATAAAAATATAAGCTCGCCATTTTCTATCATCCCTTTGCAGCCGATTATAAAACGATTACGGGAACGCTGTCAGTAGATAATTAACTTTATTTATTGTATATTGCTTATATTTAGAGTTTTTACACATGGACAGATATGGCACAAAAGAGGTTCTGAAATTCTCGCTACCTCTCATACTTTCCTCGTTATCCATGAACGTTATGGTTTGCATGGATCGATTGGTTTTAACCAAGTATTCAATCGACGCAATGAATGCTGCGACCTTAGGAGGTTTAGCCGTATCTCTGGTCACGTTCATTTTGATAAGTGTGTGCCAAATATCCTCTGTTTTTGTCGGGCAATATAACGGAAAGGGAGAGTTCGAAAAAACGGCGCAACCGACGTGGCAAATGATCCACCTAAGCTTTATGTCTTTCTTGATTTTCATCCCATTATCGATGATAACAGAATACATATGTCTCATTCCAGATTATTTCCGAGCAGACGGTATTCCGTATCAAAAAATACTCATGGCATTTGCCCCCATTCAAGCAATGTTCGCGGCATTATGCGCATTCTTCATTGGTCGCAAAAAGAGCAATATCATTATTACAACCGTGTTAATCGGAAATTTTCTGAACCTTACATTGGATGTTCTGTTCGTTTTCGGATATGGGGGAATTATTCCGCCCATGGGAGCAATTGGAGCAGCATCAGCAACTGTTACCTCCTCTTTTGTGCAAGTGTTGATTTTAGGCAGCGCATTTTTCAGCAAGAATAACAGAAAAATGTATGGCACTTCGAACAAATCATTTCAGAAAAAGCTGTTCTTTCATTGCATGAAAATCGGCGTACCGTTTTCATTCGGAAAATTCCTGAACATGGTCGCTTGGTACGTCATGATTATGTTTTTCAGTCATACCTCCAAGGAATTGTCTACCGTTGTTAGCGCTGAATTTATGCTCTTCCTATTATTTGTATTCGTTGCGAATGGATGTGAAGCGTCAATTTCATCATTAGCCTCAAACTTAATCGGAGAAAACAACTTAGAGGGCATCAAACGTTTATTCAAATTGTTTATGAAATTTAACGTAGTCGCCGCAATTATTTTTGCGATACCACTTCTGTTCTGGCACGATTGTCTGTACTATTTGATAGATTACTCTTCGGAAGAGCTGCTCCCTCTAAAATCCGAGTTTGAGTTTATTATTTACAGTTTGTGGTTTACTGTTATCGCCGACAATTTTTTCTACACAGTTAGCGGAATACTTACAGCTGGCGGAGACACAAAATACCCGATGTACCTAGAAATAATCGCCGCATGGTTCGGAGCGACAATTCCGACCGCAATTATGTACTATATGAGCTGTCTCACTTCTGTAAAAGAAGTATACACTCTCATTCCTGTTTCGTGTTTCTTAAACTGTTTCTTAATTTATAGGAGGTATGCTTCATTTGTATGGTTTAAGAAATTAGTCTAAGTTATTGAGGCTACGTTATGAAAAAGATAATCACATTTTTCTTGTGTTTCCTGTTTGCTTTCCAAACTACATGCGGACCAAAATCTCAGCAAAAGGCAAAGGTCAAATCAAATAACGAAACAGGATTCGAAACCAAGCTGAAAAAAATGCAGTTTCCTGATAATTTGAAACTCCCCGAAATCGTAGTAGGTAATCCAAATGCTCCCGTTACACTTATTGTATATTCGTCTTTTACTTGCTCCCATTGTCGAGATTTTCACTTAAATATATTTCCGAAATTCAAAAAAGAGTATGTGGATACGGGAAAGGTCAAAGTTTACCTTCGCTGTTTCTTAGATGACTTAGGCGCATTAGAGGCTGCTGTTCTTATGCGAAGCTTTGGCAAAAATGACGCGAGTAAAAGTGAAAAGATTTATCGCGGAATATATCAAAAATTGAAAGCATGGCTAAACGCAAATAATCCTCGCGACTTCCTAAAAGACATCTTCATTGGTATGGGATATTCTCGAGAAGATGTCGAAAAAAACATTGAAAATCGCAAAATTTCTGCAGGTTTAATGGAATACATGCAACGTGCTTTAAAAGAAGTTCACAGCGTTCCCGCGTTTGTTTGCGGCAACAAAAAACATGAGGGATCAATAACCTACGAACAACTTAAAGAAATGTGTGGACAATCCAATTAATTTTCTTTTTTATAGCCAATAGCCAAACGCCTAACCTTCAGGTATACTCTTTGTAGAAATTTGGAGACACAATATGAGAACTATAAAGGTATTATGCTTAGCATGTGCGTTGCTTTTAGCGAATATTATGGGTATTGAAACTATCAATGCGGGAGCCACCACGGCAAGTATGTCAGCTGAACAAGCAAAAACATTTATTCAGGATTTAGGCAATAAAGCTCTTAACATTATCAATCGTAAAGGAATCTCCTCAAATGAAGTTTGTGCTGAATTTAAAAAATTACTGGAAGAAAACTTCGCGATGGGCAAGATTGAAAAACGTATTCTCGGTAAATATTACAAGCAACTAAAAGATAGTGAAGAGCCGCAATTTAAAAACAGCATGATTAACATGTTGGTAAATGTGTACACTTCCAGATTTAATGAATACAAAGCTGCAAAGTTTACTGTAACCAGTGCGAAACAAAAATCGCAAAATCAAATACTGGTCGACTCCAAAATATCAGTCACAGGTAAGCAAGACATCAAAGTTACGTGGATTATATATGTGTCTGACGGCAAGATTTACGACGTAAAAATCGATGATGTAAGCGTCAGTAATATTCAGCAAACAACAATTATTGATCAAATCACGAAATCCGGATTTAGTAATTTCTTGAAAGATTTCAATAACAAATATAAGGAAAGCAACAACTACAAGCAGATTAGCAATTACAAATAAGTGACTATTATGAAAGTAAGCATTAAAGTTTTAGGACACGGAAAAGGGCTTGCTCTGCCTTCATATGCCACATGCGGAAGTGCTGGGATGGACTTGCGAGCGGCGATATCGGAGGACGTTGTTCTGAAACGATTTGAAAGAAGGCTTATTCCTACGGGAGTCTCCGTTGCAATTCCGGAAGGATACAATATAACGATTCGGCCTCGCTCAGGTCTAGCGCTAAAACATGGTGTAACCGTTTTTAATACACCGGGGACTGTTGACTGTGATTACCGAGGTGAATTAAAAGTATTGTTAGTTAATTTCGGAGAGGAAGATTTCACAGTTGAACGCGGAATGCGTATCGCGCAAATGGTTTTAGAAAGGTATGATGTGATAGAATGGCATGTGACGGAAGAATTGGAAGAAACTTGTCGTTCGTGCGGTGGATATGGTTCGACCGGAGTTAGGTAAGAGGAAAGTTATGCGTAGTAGTTATTTGTGTTTGTTAAGTTTGCTTTTAATCGCAGGTTGCGGTTCTACTAAAGAAGATTTCAAAAACCGTACACCTGACAGTATTTATCAAAAAGGATTAACTTTATTAAACGAAGGCGAATACACGGAAGCCGCAGAAGAGTTTAAAGATATAGAAACGCTGTTTCCTTATTCCTCAATTGCAAACGAAGGCCAAATACTTTCAGCCTACAGTTACTTCAAAGCAAAAAGTTACCAAGATGCCATTCGCGAAATCGAAGTGTTTTTGCGATATCATCCAGCTAATAAGTTAGTTCCATATGCGATGTATTTAAAGGCGATGTGTCTTTATATGCAGGTCGCATCTGTCGGAAGAGACGCCGAAAATGCGCTAGAAGCAAAAAAGGCTTTTGTTGCGTTAGTGAATAAATTTCCTACGTCGGATTATCGTGAGGATAGCCTAGAAAAAATCATTATTCTGGATGATATAACGGCAGCACATGAAATGGCTATCGGTCGTTATTACCAAAAAAATAAAAATGCGTTAGCGGCTATTGGAAGATATAACTTCGTCGTCAGCAGGCTTCCCCATACAGATTTTGTACCTGAAGCGTTATTTAGAATGGTGGAATGTTGCTCGTCTCTTGGCTTAAAAGAAGAAGCCACAAATGCTTATGCCGCGTTGAAACACGATTTTCCTAATAGCGATTGGTTACAAAAAGCCGATTTATTGATAAAAAACAAGTAGGGTTTAATATTTTCGTAAGGATTTTTTGATATGAATATGAATGCGAACAGAACGGAAGAAGAAGAAATTTTTACGATAGGAGATGTTATTGTGCCATACTCGAATATAGAAATTACACATGTAAACGACAATAAAGCTCCGGTAAAAGTAACAATTATGAAAGCAGTTGTCTGGCTAGTAATAATCTCTTTAGTGGCAGCATTAGCGTTAGTGTAAAAGAGTAAGGCGCACATCTCTTTCACATCCCACTAAAAAACAGTATTATTCTTTCATGGTTTTGTGTTTATTAATTGCAACAATTTTTTTTATTGCTTCGATATGTGTGGTCGCGTCTGCGTTGGCTCTTATCTTATTCATGCTCGGAGTTTGCATCTTCGCCATTTCATTTTTTATTGTTGATTCGAGTTTGATATTTGCTTTTATATTTCTGGCGTACGCTGGATTTGTCATCATTATGTCGTTATTCACAAATGACAGAAAAACGTCTTTCAAAAAACATTTATTGATTATTTCTGTTCCATGTTTATACCTCGCATATAGAATATATTCATTGAGTTGTTCCTCTGATTTCTTTTTCTCGAACAGCTTTGGCAACAGTTCACTGTTTAATTATTCAGAATTACTTGGCTTGGTATCAATGCTGCTTTTATGCGGAATATTTTGCGTTTGTATATCTCTGAAGCCAAAACATGATATTAAAAAACCGCCGGAGGATGATTGACATGGTGGTGTTATTAGTTTTCTTTTTGTTCACAATCGGAATATTAGGAAGTTTGTATAACACACATTGTATCGTTCGTTTTCTTTTATCTACAGAAGTAATCTTAATCGCGGGAATTGCGTTATTTCTGTTAAACGGTTCTCCGACTTCCTTCACAAATATACTCAGCTGTGTTTTGATTATTACCTTGGCTTCTGTAGAATTAGCCGTTGGTCTTAAACTTTTTTCGTGCAACAGTTCAGATGAAAGCGACAAATGACTGAAATAATTATTCTCCTACAAACAGCTTGCATCTTAATGTGTTGTTTCAAGAACGATAGGATAAAATACTGTTCAGCCGGACTTTCTTGCGTCGCCGCTATTTTTTCAACCGTATCTTTTTTTGCGCAAATCGGAATTGTAGATTCGCACTATTATAATTTTTTCAAACTTTTTTCTATTAATAATTCGCTGAATGCAATAGGCATCTTATATGATTCCCTCAGTGTAGTTGTAATTTGGGTGACGTGCACAATAACTGCGATTACGAATTTTTATTCCATTGGGTATGTTCAGAAAAACACCAATTCGTTTTTACGATTGATAAACCTCTTCGCTCTCTTTATGACGTTTTTCATTTCTTCTGGGAATTTACTGCAAACATACATATTTTGGGAGCTACTGTCTGTTGTATCGTATTTCCTCATAGCATTTGATAAAAAACCTGAGTCCTTACATGCTGCGTTCAGAACAATAACCATGCACAAATTTGGAGATATAGGTTTTATCATTTCGATGATTTTAATATTCAATATATTCGGTAGTTTGAATTTTTCAGAAATCACGAAGAACATTTCCAGCATCGATGCAAACAAAACATCAATTGCAACACTTGCCATACTGATTTCCGTATTTATAAAATCAGCACAAATCGGCGCAACCTCATGGCTAAAAAATGCAATGAAAGCCCCTATGCCTGCGTCAGCTTTAATTCACTCATCAACGTTGGTAACGGCAGGAATTTTTGTACTTATTCGATTGCATTCACTTTTTGATATTAATTCGTCAGCGCAAACACTAATTGTACTTATGGGATGTTCTTCGGCTTTGCTATGTGCAATACGTGCAATTTTCTCCGACAATATAAAACTAATTTTGGCTTACTCAACATGTTCTCAAGTAGGGATTATGCTAATTGCATGCGGTTTTTCATCATATTGCGCAGCTGTCATCTTATTCGTAGCTCATGCGTTTACCAAATCTCTGTTATTTTTCTCTTCCGGATCCGTCGTATCTGCGTTGTCTGGCGAACAAAACATTGAAAAAATGGGGGCATTGTTCGAGTCGCTTCCAGTAACGTATATTGCATTTATTACCGCAACGATATCGACAATAGGAGTTCCGTTACTGTCGTATTATTATGCGAAAAAAGCACTACTTTATAGTATTGCGACTCAACCGTCGTTACTTCGAGATTTTGCGATTTTCATTTTGATACTGACGTCAATTGCCGCGAGCGTATATCTGTTCCGAGTAATTTATCATGTATTTCACGGTCAATCGAAGTTAAATGAAATCAGTTTGGCGTACGCAAATGAAAATAGTTCGTTCATCATAAAACCGCTTTTCTTTTCCATGTTTTTCTCAGTTATTGCTGGAATACTATTTTATTATGGTGCTTATGATAACGTTTTTTGGAAAGGAATATTTCCAGTAATTGATACATCCAATACATCCATTTTATTGTTGTATTCTATAGCTAACGCAGCCGGGATAATCGCAGCATTTTTTATCTGTAAAAAAATAAAAACGCACAATTGGTCGTTGGAGTATTTTTTCAACATTGATTCTGAAGCTGAAAAGCTGTGTTTCAAGTCCGTACAGTTACTCGATGCAAATTTATATAGAAGATGCTTTTTGTATTTTTCAAATCGAACTCATTTTGTATTGAATGATAAAAATTGCTTAATATGCTTTCTGTTTTTAGTTTTGTTTTATCTGACTCATTGGATTAAATAATGATAGCTAATAACCTGTTACTGTTTATTGTATTAATTCCGCTGCTTGGTAGTTTTTGTATTTCAAGAATCGCTGAAACTTACGGAAGTGATAATATAAAAAACGTCACTATATGGACGACATTTTTCATA
>JAILGW010000115.1 GCA_024696365.1 Alphaproteobacteria bacterium
CTTCCGCATAAACAGAAACTTCATCTCCGACGAAAATCGGTGTATCGAAAGTTACATCATTGATTGCCTTCGTTGCTATGCTGCCTTTGGCCAATCTTGCAGCAATGCTTCCTGCTGCGATATCCATCAACGAAAGAATCCATCCGCCGAAAATATCTCCCCACGGGTTTGTATCTGCAGGGACAGCGATTGTTCTTGAAACCAATACTCTTTCTTTAATCGACATCGTACATCTCTTCAACGCTAACTAATATACATATATTGTCTTTTAATCAAAAAGTCAACTAAAAAGCCGACGAATTTTTAAGGTATTCCTTTCACGATATTTTGTAAAGACTTTATTAACTATTTCTATATAGAGTTATCAATAGGAGTAAGGTTGTATGAAAAAGTGGTTAAAAAAAATTCGGGGCGTTGCATTAATTGAAGCTGCATTAACAATACCTCCGGTGTTTTACGTAATTCTTTTTTCTATCGAATTAATTCACATGAATCAAATTCAAATTGTGCTGAATGCCATAGCAGAAGAAAGCACGATGTCCCTCATAATAAGCAATAATTCCTGGGGCAGTTTTTATGACGCAGCCAGTAAGCATGGAATGGAAGCCGAATTCAATAACGGAACATTACAGTATGAACTAATTGTGTACACTTCTTTAAACAGAATAATGACCGAAACTCCAACAAGCAATACCCATTATGGTGGCGCAGATGTTTTTGTTAATGCTGGCGATTATAACTCGGGTTATCTTGCGACGTATGGCACAGCTATACAGCCTATCCGGAAAAAACATATAACAATGGTCCGTGAAACCAACAATGATGCTTTCGAATGGGCTGGTTTCTCATCAGAGTATAAAGGCTTTCCATTTATGGTTACATTTACATACAAATATCAATTCTCCAGCGCTTTCATTGCGATGCTATTTAACGGAGGATCCAATACCAGTAATGGCTCCGCATATTTGTTATGGTCTCGTGGCGTAGGTATATGTGAAGGAATACCGGAAACGTGGTGGGAAGATGCCTCAGAGGATGAATACTGGGATGAAGCCTGGAATGAGGGAGAAGGTTCATGAGGTTAGGGATCATACGAAAACGCATCAGGGGGGCCGCTATAATTGAAGCTGCATTTACTATGCCGATAATCCTCTGGATAATTTTTTTTATTTTAGAGTCCATAATGATAAACAGGCTTCAAGCAGCCATTGAAGCTGTTGCTATGGAATGCACCTTCGATTTCATCGTTTCCAAGAACACAGCTAACTTCAACACTATTATTGCCAAACATCTGTCAACAAGCGAACAAAAAAACCTCAGCTGGTATTTCCTCATATATGATGATCTCGCGACAATGTGTACGGATACTTTCGGAGAAGATATCATTGTAAACAGTTCAACTCGCGTGCAATTAGGAGCCAAATCTTCGACTCACACAAAAGGAACCCGTCATGACAAGCCAGCAACACCAAAAGAAGGAGAAGGAGAACAAACCATAACCGCCAAAAGCGGAAATGCATTTGTTTTGACGCTTTCATACCAATATAAATTCTCTAGCGCTTTAGTTTCCCAGTTTTTTTCTGGTGGTCATAACACTACCAATAAAAAGGCCTTTATACTCTGGTCAAGAGGTTGTGGCGTATGCAATTAAACCATAACTAGAAGCACCGCTCGCTAATTTTTTTGTTAACGGCAACGATAACATGCCCAAAAAAACACATTATTCAGTGTATTTATAAGTTATCAACAAAAACTGTGGATAACTCTGTTAATAACGGGATGGTATTCAAATAAAAATCGCATATTTTCATATAGTTATTACAAACTGCCTATTTTTTGAGCACTCTCACAACCCCTTGATTTTCAGAGCATTCATACACACAACAAGAAATTGCAGGCGATTTTAAAGAAATTCAATACCTTAATATTTTCCCCTGTGCATTAACTAAATTTATAGTCATATTTTTTGCAAAATTTTATGCCAAAATCCCGATATTAACTTTTTTCTCGCCTTACTCTTGATTTCTTCGTTCACTCAAATCTAATTTGCCTTTTTTCTCGCGTTTTTATATCATAGCAGCTCATATATGAGGACGAGCAATGCTGTCGGTTAAGGACGTTAATTATCATATCGCTGGGAAGCTGTTGTTGTCAGACGTTACGTTCCAGGTGTCGGACAAGCAGCATATTGGATTGGTCGGTCGCAATGGTACGGGCAAGTCTACTCTTTTTAAGTTGCTGAATCATCAATTGCAGGCAGACGATGGCAAAATCGAGGTAACCGGCAATTGGAAGATTCTATCCGTAAAACAGGAGATGCCGGACGGAGAGATTACTCCTCTCGAATATCTTTTGGCGCAAGATACGGAGCGCAACGAGCTAATGGCGGAGTTGGAGAACTGTTCTGATACTGCACGCATGGCGGATATATATGACCGATTGATTCAAATTGATGCTTACGGTGCAGAGTCGAGAGCGGCTGTTGTGCTACGCGGTTTGGGATTTGATGATGAGGCGCAAAATCGTCCACTAAGCACATTTTCTGGCGGTTTCAAAATGCGTGTTGCGTTGGGAGCGGCGTTATTTCAAGAGCCAGATTTATTGCTGCTGGATGAGCCGACGAACCATTTGGATTTGGAAACGACCGATTGGTTAGAACTGTTCCTGAAAAAGTATCCGAAAAGTTTCATTTTGGTTTCGCACGATAGGGACTTTCTGAATTCTACAATTACGTCGGTATTGCATTTGAAAAACACGAAAATCACGAAGTATAACGGCGATTTCGATACGTTTTTAGACGTTTACACACTGAAACAAAAGAACGCAGAAGCACAAAATCTCAAAGCAGAAGAAAAACGCAAGCACATGATGGAATTCGTGAGAAGATTCCACGCAAAAGCGACAAAAGCGAAGCAGGCGCAAAGCCGATTAAAAGCGATTGCAAAAATCAAACTGCTGCCGGTAGAACAAAACGACGCGACAATAGAATTCGATTTTCCGGAACCGGATGAACTAGCGTCTCCGATTTTGTCCTTTGAAAAAGTCGCCCTTGGATATGACGATGATGTTGTTCTGAAAAATTTGTCGGGTTCGATTTCCGCTGACGATAGAATTGCCGTAGTTGGTCCTAACGGAAACGGAAAAACGACTTTTGCGCGGTTTCTTGCGGGGGAATTAAAGCAGAAAAAGGGCGTGCGTAATGCCACAAACAAACTGAAAATAGGCTTTTACCGACAGAATCAATTTGAGGAATTGGAAACGTCAATTACAGCGTATGAACACATACAAAAGTATCTGCCCAATGCAATTGGTACTCAGATAATGTCGCATCTCGGGCGGTTCGGACTCGGAGGTGATAAGGCTGCGCAGAAAATCAAGGAATTGTCGGGAGGCGAACGTGCGAGATTGCTGTTTGCATGTCTGACGGCAGAGCGCCCAAACTTACTGATATTAGACGAGCCAACAAACCATCTGGATTTGGAAATGCGAGAGTCGCTGATTTCTACACTGACGACGTACAAAGGAGCGGTAGTTCTGATTACACACGATCGCAACCTACTAAACCGAGTCGCCAACTCAATCTTTATAGTGAAAAATCACACAATTACTCACTACGACGGAGATGTATCCAGCTACGAAAAAGCTCTGTTCGGGTAGAGAAATCGTTAGATTGTCTGAAATTTCAATCAGTGTTTAGATTTACTCCCTCTTTTCATTGCCAAGATTTTGGTTGTTTGCTAAGATTATTTCGTAGTCATGGAGGTTATTATGAAAAATAATGCTACACCGTTTTATAAAGACGCAGCGGCGGCTGTCGATGCTGGATTGCGCAAGTATATGCTAAACGTGTTTTCGTACATGTCCGCGGGATTGGCTGTAAGTGCTATCGTCGCATATTTTGCAAGCACCTCACCAGCAATCATGGCGATGTTCTTTTCGTCACCAATGAGCGCGATTTTAATCATGCTCGTGCCGTTCGGAATATCGATTTATTTATCTGCCAGGATTGCCAGCATTTCTGCAAATACAGCAGGAACTTTGTTCGTTGTATTTGCCGCATGCTTGGGATTGTCATTAGCTCCGATATTCCTAATGTATTCGGGTGAAAGTATCGCATACGCGTTCTTCATAACGTCCGCGATGTTTTTGTCTATGGTAATTTACGGATATGTAACAGAAAAAGATTTGACTGGTTTCGGCACATTCTTATTCATGGGGCTAATCGGACTGATAATTGCGAGCGTTGTAAATTTATTTATAAACAGCTCAGCATTCATGTTTGTGATTTCTGCAATTGGAGTTGTAATCTTTACGGGATTGACCGCATATGACACACAGGTCATCAAAAGCATTTACTTCAACGATGATTCAGAAGAGATCAGCAACAAAAAAGCGATATTCGGAGCCTTAAAACTGTATCTGGATTTCGTCAACTTGTTCCTGTACATACTCAGATTCGTCGGAGCGAAGAGGAATTAATTTTCAACAGGGAGGGGCTTCGGCTCCTCTTTTTTTTGCTTATTGCAACTTACAAAACATCAATTTACTAGAGCATCAAAGAAAAACTATCAGGGAATTTATCTGGAGCGGGCGAAGGGATTCGAACCCTCGACACCAACCTTGGCAAGGTTGTACTCTACCACTGAGCTACACCCGCTCGATAAGCATATAATACCAATTTTTTTAACTAACACAATACGCATTACGAAAAATTGTATTAAGCCACTTCAAAAATTGAATAGGATGAGATTTCTAACGACAAAAAGGAATCCTCACCAAATGAAGATTCCCTCTTGCAAAAATATAAATTCGTTCGATTAACTTAGCAGATTACTCGACCTCCTTCCTCCCACATTCGTTCGGCTTCTGGTCTTAAGATGCGGTGATAAATATCTCATAAATTTACAGTTGGACTTTAAATTTATGCGGCGTATAATGAGATCTGAAAGATGGAATGAAGGTATGCCCAGGTCGCACTTATGCGTAAGAGCGACAATTTTGGTGTTTGTTAACTAAACTTTGAATCAATTAAAAGGAGACTGAATTGTATGTACAACCTTTATGCCAGGTTATTTTCGGAATATATCTCAGATATAGCAAAAACATGACTGTCATTTAATTTCTTGTTCTCTGTGGACAACTCTCCTATTACACTATG
>JAILGW010000118.1 GCA_024696365.1 Alphaproteobacteria bacterium
TCAGCGTTATGTTCGTTGTTCACCGTGGCTGTTTGTGCTGACGATGCTGTGTCGGAGACACAAAGCCAGGAAGATTCGTCTGTTCAGACAGAATTAGAAGATCACTCCCTTTTCTTCGATGGCTTTTTGAATGTTAAGATGGCTCACGAAAGAAACAACGACTATGCGTTTGGTAAGAAAAATTCATCTGCAATTGGTTTTACGCCGGTTTTTAAAATCGGTGCGCTCCAATTTGAAAGCGATTTTTATTACGGGCGTCAATTTACGTTCACCGGATTTTGTAAAGGAGCCTCAAACTTTTCCAGAATCGCAGGTGATTTGCCGTATTTCTACGAAAATTACAATGGCCAGATGCGAAAGACTATAAGTGATGTAACGTCTAATGATTTAGATAATCCGCATTTCTACAGAAATTACTCTCGTATTACTTATGCCAATAAACAGCATGATTTCAGAGTTGTGGTTGGTGATACCGCAGTAAGAAACACTATCGGATTCCAACAAGTGTTGTCAGGTGCTGGTATCAGCATTTTCAGACAGGGCGGAAATGGTAGTGAAATTAACGGCGGATTGCCGATAGTGATTACTCGTCTCAGTAAAGTTGAGTGTAAATTAGGCGATGAGATTTTGTGCGTGAAGATTTTGCCTCCAGGGCTTTATACAGTTAATGACTTGGTCGAAGAGGCGAAACTTCCTGGTGTAACTCTCAAAATTAGCGATCAATTGAGTCGTTCAGAAACTTTATCAGTTAATTACTTCAGTGGCTATGATATGCCAGCGGAAGGAAAAGATGATTTCGATGTAACGGTCGTATGTCCGCATCAGTGGGATTTGGAGAGTCAACATAGAATGAGATATCGTAAGAAACCTCGGTATAGTACAAACTATAGGTATGGTTATACGGATGATATTACACTAGCAGCAGGAGCTCAAATATCAGAGAATGATGGTATCTTTGATGTCGTTACGATATTCAACAGCCAGTATGGTAAATTTGCGCCGAATGTTGCATTTAGCACGACTAAAGAATGTGGCCATACAACAGGTGCCGGCTTCTACTATGCGTTGCCAAAAAATGATATGGGTGTACATTTAGAAGCCTTCTTTGCAGCTAAAGAAAAAGGGTTTGGAGACCTGGGAACAGGAGAAGAGCTTGAAAATGCATATAATGAATTTATAGACAAGTACTTCTCTGATAACGCTCCTTTGGTTGAAAAACTACATAATAGCAGTGGGGCATCATCAGCACGTCAGATAATAACGCGTTTGTATTCTGATCCAATTTGTGGAATTACTCCGGCTTTTATCTTTAATGGAGAGTGGAGTAGCAGTCAGAGATTGCGTGAATATACTTTGAGCATGACTACGAAATTGTTTGATTGCTTGACAGTTACTCTTAGTGGCGGTTTGACGTATGATGATCCATCTAAAGGAAGAAATCAAAAATCACCGGATAGACGTTTGACGGCAGCTTGTTGTTGGGATATCGGAAGTGAGTTAACCGTTAAAGGTACATACTCTCATTATGATGAAGAAAAAAGGAGAGCGTATTGTTTGATAACTTATACTCCTGAAGAAATTAAAGGATTGGAGCTTTCTGCTGAAAGAACCAGTAGGCCAGGCTTAAGTAATCCTGTCTTTACGGTTAAGTATGACAACGAGTACTTCAATATCAAGGTCGATGAAGGTATTACCAATACTTACCAAGATAATGAAGCTAATACAATCGACAAACATACGAACAGACAGCGTTTCTATTTTGGTACAAGTTTGTCGCCGAAGGGATTCAAAGCTCACAGAAAGAGTAGCTTTAACGTAGCGAGGGATCTCTAATCTAATAGATTGATATTTCTTTTATTAAGCGGTCTTTAAAGATATCTTTGAAGACCGCTTTTTTATTTCACTGACATAGGTTTTTTGTGCTTGGTTGTGTTGATAACGATAGTGACACAATCAGGGGTTTGTGCAAGGTTCTAATTTTTCAACAGAATATATCATTGGTTTTTTTGACAAATGCGACAGTGACCGCAAACTAACGGTTGTGTTGGCGTTTTTATTATTTGGAAAACGAAGCCTTTAAAAATGCTCATGTTATAGGGTTTTGCCGGAATAAGATAGTTTATTTGTTTTTGTGCAAGTTGAAAAAGTGAATTTTTCCGTTTATTATTATAATAGTTTGTGGAGAATGAAAGAGCTATGTCTAGATATTCAGTGAGTAAAAAGGAAGAGTGTGAAATTGCTGACGATGGCCTGGATTGTTACATCGGCAGTAGGGTAAAATCCAGAAGGATGATTCTGGGGTTGAGCCAAAACAAATTGGCTTCGTGCTTGGGAGTTTCGTTTCAGCAGGTACAAAAATACGAAAAAGGAGTAAACCGTATTAGTGCCAGTATGTTGCATCGTATAGCCAATGCTTTGTCCGTAAACTATTCGTACTTTTTTGATGGATTTAACAGTGGTTGTTTGAAGGAAGAAAGCCTGCCAGCTTATGAATTCAGTGGCGATAGGAAGCGAGAGACAACTGAGCTTTTGCGCGCATATTATAAAATATCAAGCGTTGCCGTCAGAAGAAAAATGTTAGAATTGATAAGAAGCTTTGCGTTTAATGAAGAAAAAAACGAGGAGCATTCACAACAATAATGGTTTTTGCTAAAAACTAGTTATTGTGGTACCGTGGAAGTGTCGCTCGCGGAGTTGTGATGAAAATACATTTTGTTTACTCTTCTAACTCGAAATCGGTAAGTGCTTACAGATACATGGTGAAGGCTTATGGTCAGACAGAGCTCGAGAGTGCAGATTGTGTCGTCGTGCTCTCCGGAGATGGTATGGTTTTGCGTGCCTTTCATGAAACTTTTGAGCGGAAGTTGCCGATTTACGGCATGAATCGCGGAGGTTTCGGGTTTCTTACAAATGAATACTCAAAAGACAATTTAGTCGAAAGAATAGAAAAGGCCATTCCATTAAAAATACATCCGTTGCGGGTTATTGCTGAAAGAGATAATGGGGAAAAGTCTTCTACAATCGCAATTAACGAAGTTTATTTGCTAAGAGAAACACATCAATCGGCCAAAATAGAAGTTACAGTGGACGGTGTCGTTAGACTAAAAGAGTTGGTCTGTGACGGTCTGATTACTGCAACTGCAGTTGGTAGTACTGCTTATAATTATTCTGCAAATGGTCCGATAATTCCATTAAAATCGCAACTGTTAGCGTTAACTCCGATTAGTCCGTTCCGTCCAAGATGTTGGCGTGGTGCACTGTTGCCATCAGATAGTGTATTGCAATTTGAAGTATTAGATCATTTGAGACGGCCTGTTTGTGCTGTCGCTGATTATGACGAATTTCGTCAAGCATCTAAGGTTACGGTCTTCGAGGATAAAGAAACGGAGTTGACGTTGCTGCTTGATGAAGATAACTCTCTTGAAAAGAAATTTATGCTAGAGCAATTTGCGACTTGATTTTTTTGAGATTTTTTGGATAATAACAGAGCGTTTTATGGAGAATTATTATGGCTAAAGCTGCTACAATGACGGTAAAGATGTTGAGCACAGCAGACACCGGCTTTTTTTATGTGAAGAAGAGAAATCCGAAGAAACAACCTGAAAAAATGGAAATGAAAAAGTATGACCCGGTGGTACGTAAGCATGTTATCTTCAAAGAAACGAAGATAAAGTAGTCACTGTCGAGTTAATTTTTTTTGTAAAAGAAGCGGGGTTATTTCCCGCTTTTTTAGTGTCTGAAAGTCGCTAGTTGCTCTTCTAATTCAAGTAAATCTTGTGGTAACGGTACAGAGAATTCCATTTCGCGGTTAGTTCGCGGATGAATAAATTTTAAGAAGAATGCATGTAATGCCTGTCTAGGAAACTGATTGATATATTCTGCAAGTTCTTTTGGCACGGCATAATTTTTTGTTTTATAAAGAGAATCTCCTATTAACGAGTGTCCTTGGCTGAACATGTGGACTCGAATTTGATGCGTACGGCCTGTTTTCAATTCGCATTCTATTTTTGACGCAAAGCCGTAATCCGCTAACGTTCTGAAAATCGTAATGGCTTTTTTACCATCCGTACTGGAAGCACACATTTTTAAACGATTTTTTTTATCACGAGTAATGAATGTTTCTATTTTCCCGCACGGTGGCTGAAAATGAGAGAAGCAAAAGCAAATATATTTTCGAGTAATTGAGTGAACCGCAAATTGTTCTGCCAATTTCATGTGGGCATAGTCATTTTTTGCAACGACTAGGATTCCGCTTGTGTCTTTGTCTATACGGTGTACTATTCCGGGACGACATTCAGCACTGCCTGATGAAAGTGCGTTCCCACAATGATGAACAAGTCCATTAACCAGAGTATGTGAAAAATTTCCCGCTCCAGCATGAACAACGACGCCGGCAGGTTTGTTTATAACTATTAAATCATCATCTTCGTATAGAATTTTAAACTTAACGCTATCATCTGCTGATAAATCCGGCCGTTCTTCTTTAAACGTATCATCGACTAAGACAACGTCTCTTATTTTGAGATTATAGTTGCTGTCAGTTATAACTTCTCCATTAACTAATACGGCGCCTTCCGATATTAGTGTTTGAATTTTACTGCGAGATATTTGTTCTACAGAAGACGCCAGAAACTTATCTAATCGATTTTTTCTGACGTCTGTAACTACCGTTAACTCTATAATAGCCGTTTCTCTTTTCTTGTTCTTGATACTCGCTTTTTGACGGGGGCACTTTTTTCTAAATCCGCGCTCGTCGGCATTTTGGATTTTTTAGATGTCGGAATAATTGTCTCTTTTTTCCGCTTTACTAATTTCTGTCCACCGATTATTTTTTTGATTTCGTCTCCGGTGAGAGTTTCGTGTTCTAATAATCCTTGCGCTAATAACTCCAAAGCATCTTTATTTGCTTCCAGAATCTTTTGTGCGCGAGCATATGTTCTATCTACAATAACGCGAATTTCTTCATCGATTACTTTTGCGGTTTCATACGATAAATTTTTGCTTGCTGTTGTGGAATGTCCAAGAAAAACTTCCTGCGCTCCGTCTCCTGCATATGACAAGAATCCGAGTTTGTCACTCATTCCCCATTCAAGTACCATCATTCTGGCAATACGTGTCGCTTGTTCAATATCAGCGGACGCTCCCGTCGTCACCTTATCATGGCCGAAAATCATTTCTTCTGCTAAACGACCACCTGCTGCTACAGATAAATCTGCCTCTAATTTTACACGTGAAACAGATATTCTGTCGTTTTCCGGTAAACGCATAACCATTCCAAGAGCACGTCCTCTCGGAATAATTGTAGCTTTATGAATTGGATCAGATTCAGGGATATTTAACGCGACAATTGCATGTCCTGCTTCGTGATAAGCTGTTAATTTTCTTTCATTTTCTGTCATAACCATAGAACGACGTTCTGTGCCCATCATGACTTTATCTTTGGATTCTTCTAACTCGTCCATACCGACTACACGTTTTCCTTTTCTCGCAGCTAGCAAGGCGGCTTCGTTTACAAGATTGGCTAAGTCTGCACCGGAAAATCCAGGAGTGCCACGCGCAATTACCAATGGATCTACATCTGTTGAAAGAGGTACTTTTTTCAAATGAACTCGCAGAATTTTTTCACGTCCGTTGATATCAGGGGCGGGGACTACGACTTGCCTATCAAAACGTCCTGGGCGCAATAACGCCGGATCGAGAACGTCAGGTCTGTTGGTCGCTGAAATGACAATGACTCCATTGTTTTCTTCAAAACCATCCATTTCGACAAGTAACTGGTTCAGAGTTTGTTCGCGTTCATCATTTCCTCCACCAAGACCGAAACCTCTATGACGGCCGACTGCGTCAATTTCATCGATGAAAATAATGCAAGGCGCATTTTTCTTTCCTTGGTCGAACATATCGCGTACACGACTTGCGCCAACACCAACAAACATTTCCACGAATTCAGAACCAGATATACTGAAAAACGGAACATTTGCTTCGCCGGCTATTGCTCGTGCTAACAGCGTTTTTCCGGTTCCTGGAGGTCCGACAAGCAAAACTCCTCTTGGAATTTTTCCACCAAGTCGGCGAAACTTGTTTGGGTCTTTCAAAAAGTCGACGATTTCTTCTAATTCGTCTTTCGCTTCGTCAATTCCTGCAACATCCTCAAATGTAATTTTACCGTTTTTTTCAGTGAGTAATTTGGCCTTCGATTTTCCAAAACCAAGTGCCTTATTGCCACCAGATTGCATCTGACGAAGAGCAAAAAACCATATTGCACCGAAAATCAACAATGGAAGCCAACTTAAAAACAATTGCAGCAATGAAGAATTTTCATTATTTGGAGCAGCTGAAACTTTTACGTTTTTTGCGAGTAATTTTTTCACCAATTCTGGGTCGCGAGGATCGTACGTCGAAAACGCCCTTCCATCTGTTGTAAGGCCATCAATATTGAGTCCGTGAATAGAAACGGTCGCAACACGCCCACTGTCGAGTTCTGTGAGAAATTCGGAGTACGATATGCTGGAAACGTCATTTTTCTACTTATTAAATGCCTGTATTAATAAAAACACAAAGCAGCCTATTGCTATCCAAATTGTAAGATTTTTGTAATTTTTATTCACTTTCTACTCCGTACAACTCATACAAATATATCGAACAAGTTTATCTTATTCATAAACACAATATCATAATTTTTTTTATCGTGAATACCATTATCATCTTGTCTGTATAATTGAGGATAACCGGCACACGCTTCTCGTGGAATATTTAAATCTTCCGACGAACGAGCTGATTGTACGATAAAATCATTTAATTCCTCGTTAAAATTTATCAAAAAACGGTTGTCCCATTTTAGTGAGCTGATTTTCGCGACAATGGATGGAATATTCCGATTTTCTCGAAAGACGTAGATTTTGTCTTTTTTAAATTTAATAAAACAACGACCGAAAGTATTTGTTTTTCCGCTAAGAATTTTCCGCAATAACATTTGAGAAATCGACATTGCGTACTTTTTCCCTCCAATATTCCAAATGACGCGTTTGAGGATTTCGCGTTGAACGAGGTCATTTTCTTGGAAAATTTTTTCTTTATTGATTACGGCATATCCATATTCCGTAAATTCGCAGAACTGTTTTAAAAAACGAACTGCTACGATTTCAATAGCGTTGCGTAATGCGCCCAATCGTAATAACTCTGACGACATTTCCGAGATTTTTTTATCATCGTAACTTAGAATCTTTCGGCGATAACTAACTCGCAAAAATTCTGCCTGTGTATTCATCGGGTCTTCTTTCCAAATTATGTGTTTTGGCTTTAGAAAATCTTGCAAGTGTTTTTTCGAAAAATGTAACAATGGTCTTACCAGTAAAATGTCAGATGTTAGAGAGCGTACTTGACTCATGGCGGCTAATCCACTCTCAGAACTGTTAAAGAAGCGCCTCATTTCATATGTTTCAAGTTGGTCATTCCAGTGATGCGCTGTCATTAAAATATGAATGCCATTCTGTTTGCAAAATTCTGCTAACAAATTATATCTAGCTTCTCGAGCTTTATTTTCGAGTTTTGTATGCGGAAAATCTAGCTTTCCATGCGCCCAGACAAGAGTTTCGTGATAGATACCATTGGCTCTGCATATATCCTTCACGAAACGAGCTTCTTCTGCGGATTCTTTGCGAAGTTGATGGTCAACGGTAACGCAATACAAATTGACATTGTGTGCATCTGCCCATTTTTTTGTAAAAAACAAAAGAGCCAGACTATCTGCTCCGCCTGAAACTCCAACACAAATTTTGCTAAATCTTATTCCGTATGTATCATTACAAAAAATCGACAACTTCTCCATCTCTCGACAGAAAAAGTCAGTCGATTCATCTTTATCGATAAAATTAAGGGCGAGAGTCATTACTTATTTTGAATCGTTTTCAATTTCGTTTAATTTGTTTAATTCATTTCTGGCTTTCTTTGCGAAATCACCAGGATAATCTTTTGTGATTTTTTCCAATGTCGATTTACACTTTTCCTTTTGCGATAGATTGCGGAAGCATAACGCTAACTTGAACAAAGCTTCTGCAGACTTTGAGCCTTTTGGATTCGCTCTAAAGCTCTTCATATACTCCATAGCAGCGTTCTGATAATCCTTTTCTACAAAATAACTGTTGCCTGCGAAAAATAGCAACATTCCGCAATATATGCTTGTAGGATTCTTGTCAACAAACGTATGAACTATACGGCGAGCTTTTTCCATCTCATTTTGTTCAATTAAATCTGACACTTCCTTTACTACGGCTTCAGGGGATTTGCCGACAACGTCATCAGCTGCTTTTTGGGCTGACTCTTCTTGTGCTTTTTCGTTTTTTAACTCTTTAATTTCGTTTTCTAGGGTTTCAATTCTTCCCTGTAACTCCCTGACAGTGTCAGCTAATTCTTCCAAACTAGCATCTTTTGCAAGCACCTCGTAATTTGCGAACAACATAAAGGCTGACAAAGCAATAGAAACTTTCTTCATTTTTATCTCCTAATAACAACAAGCTAATTTTAAAGTGTTATGCATAAGGTAGGCAACGGTCATAGGCCCAACCCCATTTGGTACTGGTGTTATTGCCTTTGCAACAGAAGCAACGTTTCCAAAATCAACATCACCGACGATTTTCAATTTACCATCTTCCTCTATTTTGTTTATGCCGACATCGATAACTGTGGCGCCTTCCTTCACGAATTCTTCCGTAACGAAACGAGGATGTCCCATGGCGCTTACTAAAATATCTGCATTTCTGCAAATTTCAGGTAAATCGTGAGAGTACGAATGCAATAATGTAACGGTACAATTCGAATTCAGTAATAATTGCGCCAATGGTCGTCCAACAATAGATGACCGACCTAATACCACAGCCCTCAATCCCGAAATCTCCTCATGAATTGTTCGTATCAGATGTAAAACGCCTAACGGGGTACAAGGTACGATGCCCGGTTCTCCGGAAAAAAGCCGCCCCTGATTCAGGGTGGTCAACCCTTCAACATCCTTGTCTGGTTCTATTAAATTAATTAATTCCCGGAAGCGTACACTCTTAGGTAAGTGAGATTTTAACGAAATACCGTGAGTTCCACTGTCTTTATTAAGTTGAGATATCAAGTCGGCGATTTCTTGTGAGTTCACTTGCGCATCGAACTGATACATATCAATTTCAATGCCAACTGATTCTGCAACTTTCATTATGTTAATGAGGGGATCATCTCCATTGGCGTTAATTACAGCTAGACGAGGATATACGCCACGTGCCTTTATCTCATCCACTCTGGTACGTATACCGTCGCAAAATTCATTAGCAATACTCAATCCGTCTATAATCTTTGCCATTCATAAACCCCTGTTAAAATCTCATTAATACGCGATTTATAACATTTTCCAAAAGAGATAGTGCCAAAATCAGAATCACCGGCGATAAATCTAACATTCCCATATTTATAGGCATTCTCTTTCGGATTGGATCTAACATAAAACTAGATATTCTAGATAATGTATCGATAATCAAATAGACGAACTGATTATTTGTATTCAGAACATTTGCTGCAACTAGCCAACTTAACATGACATCCGCGATAACAACTATTATGGCTAATCCGATAACAGCTTTCAGCAATAGCAACAACGGTACAACAACTATATCCATTTAAAACTCCGTTTCTTGTTCTGTTAAGGAGATATTCCCAGATTTATCACACGAAATTTGAGTTAACTTCAGTTGTACGTTCTCAAGAATTTTATCACAATGCTTTTTCAGCAAAGTTCCACGTTCGTAAAGAGCGACTGATTCTTTCAGTGAAGATTTTCCGTCTTCGAGTTTCTTTACGATTTCTTCCAGTTCGTGAAGCGCCTCTTCAAACTCCATCTTTTCAATTTCTTCACTCGGATTCATTTTATTTTTTCTCCTTAACTATGCTATAGAATACATAAAGACTGGGCTTTGAAACAATGGGTTGTGATAAAAAAAATAGCTTAATAACAGAAGATGAATTTTATATTCTGGACACATTGGAGCAAAATGGCTACGCAGCAAGGATAGTAGGTGGTGCAGTCCGAAATTTTCTACTAAATAAAACGTATGAGGATATCGATATAGCGACTACAGCAACGACGCAGCAAACAACGGATGTTTTCCGGAAAATCGGGCTTCCGGTAATTCCGTTAGGAGCAAAATACGGTACTTCACTAATAAGATATCACGGAAAATCATATGAAATTTCGGCGTTAAGAAGAGATGTTAAAACTTTCGGACGGCAAGCTGAAGTGGAGTTTACAGACTCATATGAGGTTGATTCTTCTAGGCGAGATTTTACAATTAACGCACTGTATATGGATAAATATGGGGAAATATTCGATTATCACAGCGGACTGCGAGATATCAAAAACCATAATATTCGCTTTATCGGAGATGCACGTACACGAATAGTGGAAGATTTTCTGCGGATTTTCAGATACTTTCGCTTCGTCGTGCAATACGGTGAATACCAATTTAGTGAAGAGTATTTGAACATAATCGCGGATTTAAAATCATGTATTCATCAATTGTCATTCGAGCGAATTTACAAAGAATTAGTGCAAATGTTTTCAGTTGATGATTCGTACAAAATCGTCCCGAATATGTTTGTAATTTTACGTGAATTATTCGGTTTGGAAGTTGACTCGTTGTTGGTATGCTTTCAATTGGGAATATTCGAAGAATTATCTGCCGAAGAACGGTTGTGCATGTTGTTGAAATTTTCGGATGTTCGTGTTGTTACACACTGTAAACTACCATCACATGTCAAGCAGATGGCTACATTACCGTTTTCTGATATTACTAATGCAAAACATTGTTTGAGACGGACTAAAGAAAATTTGCGAGAGTTCTACATAAAATATCTAACGGTGAAGTGGTTTGTCGACGGTGTGTTGTCTAAGTCGCAAGCACGTGAAATGATGCATATTCTTATGAAATATTGCGAGGATGGATATGCGACTTTTCCATTGAAATCTGAACATTTAAAAGATTTTTCATTGTCTGCTGAACAATTGAAACAAGTGATGATTGCAGCTCGAAATTTTTGGAAAACGCACGATAACGTAAATTTAGCTGATTGCATTCAATTCACTAAACGCTATATCTCTGAGGGATTTTAACAAAGAAACCACGCTTATAACCAAAGCTTCAGCGTGGTTTAATTTGTGAATAATGAATTTAAACTATTTTTTTCTTTTACTTCCGCTTACCTCCCTTTTTTGTCCTCTTCGCCGGCGGTTGTTGAGCCTGCTCTTTATCTTGCTGGACGTTAACAACCGATGGTTCTTTGCTTTCCACTTCAAAAGTTGCAATTACATCTTTTGTAGCAGGATATACTTTAACCCAGGCCTTAAGCTTTTGGTGTATTGTCTCTAAGGTTGAGGCATCAGCTCCTCGTGAAACTAAATTATCTTTAGTTAAATCGAAAATAACGGCCCTTTCAGCTTTATCTTTCTTGCTGTTAGTAAGCTTCCTCGGATTGTCTAATGCCTCTTGTTCAGCCTCAGATAGGGAGAAACTCGAATTTACAACTATCGCATCCGCGGCTTGCAAAGCTTCATCTAACTTGCTTATTGGGCGTGTTGAAAGTGGAGTACTTCTTTCAGATAACATGCTTCCCTGAAGTGATACAGGCACGCTTGCATCAACATGCATTGCGCGATGTAAAGAATCCACTTGAGCAGTTAGAGTCTCAACCTTTGTGTCAAGTGCTACAAATTTATCGGTAACTGCATGTATGAAAGAATCTACTTTGGAGTCTAACGCCTTAATTGCGTTAACAACGTCTTCTTGAACTAACTTTTCAAAACTTCGCAGTTGCAAGCTCATCTGATCACATTGTGTGCTTACCCTCACTACCAACGTATGAAGTCTGTTGCCATCTGTAGTATCTTCTGAAGTAGTACTAACACCTGCCGCGTTTGTGCCTGTATTTACAGAATAAGACGACACCTCCTGACTGTTTCCGTGACTATCAAGTAACCAAGAAAGTCGCGACTTTCCGGTGTTGGTCGACGCATCGGCGGCGTTTAAATAACAAATGGCGCAAAATACGTACGCACAACTCTTAATCATCTTGTTTCGCTCCATCATTTCTCTCACGACTCTTCAAACTGTCTTGAAGATCTTTTAAAAGGTCTCTCATAAGACTGTAGCGCTCAAAGATGGCCATTGCGGAAATTTTGTTCCGTTTTCCTTCATCCAATTCTTTTCCGCCGACTAAAGTTGCTAATGCAATGGCCAAATCTTGGTTCATTCCAGCGCAGTTCCCTTTCTCTTGTTCCAATTTTGCTATTTGATCGAGCAGGAATCGTACACTTTGTCCTAAAGTACGAAAATCGACAACTTGATCCGGTTTTTCTGCATCAACGGATGTAGCATCCAGACTATATGGTGCGTTGATTAGCTTATCGATTTCTAAAAATTCCTGTCTCAAGATTTCTGCTGAAACCATTTCCTCATGAACAGATGCTCCCTTGGCACGCAACTGTTCGAATCTATTGCTAGCGGCTTCAAGTAAGCTGCCGACAAGTGTTTCTAACTCTTTTATCTGTTGTACTTGTGCCTGCGTTGCTTTGCGCCTACGTGGGGTCTGAGGCTCTGCTAATGAATCTTCTATCGTTTCTTTGCATCTGACAATTTCCGCACAGCTCATGAAACGTAACGCGCCTACAAGCGATTCCAACGTTTCTGCTCGATTCGAAGGTAGGCTTATCAATAAATCAGATACTGCCTGTTCAACGCCATTCCTTACGAACATTTCACCTACGGTATCCTGTTTGGCTATGGCATCATCCAACGCGCTGCGTAACTCGTCGGTTTCTTGACTTTTTGCTTGCAAATCAGCGCTTAACGAAGCTAAAGAACGTTCCTTATCTTTAAGAGCGCTTGTCGCTCTTTGTAGAGATTCATCTTTCTCTCGAAGGTTCCCGTTCAATTCTGTTAGCGCGCTTATTTTGCTTTGGAGTTCGCTACCCATTTTTTCTAGAACTTGATCTCTTGCTATGAGTTCCGATTCCATTTTTGCTAAAGCTTCATCTTTTTCGTCCAAGGCCGCTCTCATTTGTCGAATTTCATCGGTTTCAATACTCGCCGCGAGCACCCGTTCCATCTCATCATCAGTATCTCTCTCTTCAGAATCGGCGGTGATTAGCCGAGCGCGTTTTTTCGCAGGTTTAGGTCGAGCGCTATTTTCATCCTGAGTCTGTTCTCTTCTAACGTCAGTTACACGAACGCTGTTTTTTTCTGATGTTTTTAACCACTGTTTACCAAACTGCATGCCATCTGCAGAAAACGTTACAGATACAGCTAAAGCAGATAAAAATATTACTTTCTTCATATTACCTCCTCAAAATTTAACGAAAATTGTATGTGGCCATGAGTCTGACGACATAACTGTTGATACGACTGCGGACTTTTACTCTTAACTCATTGGAACGACCGGGAACCTTACACCATTCAGGGTTGTTTTTACTGGTATTAAACCGATAATCTCCTTCCAATCTGAGACCAAACGATCCAAACTTTTTTTCGACACCGCCTCCGATAATCGGAACAATCTTTGCAATATCATGACTTTGTCCGTGCTTTTCTGCATTTGGGTATTCTTCAGTAACGGCATCGATATATCCGTCATAAAAATCTGACTTTACGTATGCAGCACCAGCTTTCACGTAAAACAGCGTGCTGATACAATTTGCGCGATATCCTACTTTTATAGAAACCGAAGGAGTGAATCCTCGGATTTTCCCTCTATACGGAACAGTGCCATCCCATTCATACGTTCCACTAAATTTTTTATCTTCCAAGATATCGACTAATACTTCGCTACCAACGTATATGTTGTTTGCTAGAACTTTGCCGTATCCCACAGCTGCAGATGCTCCGAATAAATCAAATTTCTTGTGAGCAATCGCTGGACAATTAATTCCTAAGCTGTTCCAGGTTACGGATGTCTTAATCTCCGAGTGCCCCATACTGGCACCTGCGGCAACATAGAATCCGTTGAAAGCATCGGTTCTGTCGTTTGTATTTTCAGCAACGACATTACCGAAAGCAATTAAACAGCCTAAAAACACTACTTTCTTCATTTCTATACCTTTCACTAAACATTTGATGTATACCTACGCTAGAAATAATTGTCAATCTTAGGTTGAGTATTTTTGATAAAAAACGCACGTGAGAAGTGTGATGATGTTGCGAAAATGTTACACTTCTCTTTTGAGATTTAATGTTGAAATCGCCTTTAAATCGCTGATAGAATAACAAAAAATGGAGAAGAAAATGAAAATGATATTGGCTTTAATGCTTTTCGTTATGCAGACAGTTCAATGTACAACTGTAGAGATAACAGAGACGCAACAAAATGTTACTGTAAAACTTGGCGATGTTGTAATTATAAAATTGGAAGAAAATCTAACGACAGGATATTCTTGGCAAATGGATATTCCGGAAACTGACATAGTCAAAGTACAGGAAAACAAATATATTGCATCAAATACTGATCTTGTTGGAGCCGGCGGTGTACATAAATGGAATCTCAAAGCAACGACCCCTGGAACAGTAAAAATTACGGCTGCATACCGTCGTCCTTGGGAGAAAAATACTCCACCGGCACGACGTTTTGTATGTAAAATTACCGTGGAATAATTACATCATTGTGATTTTTGCAAATTCATCCGGTTTCAGACTTGCTCCACCGATGAGTAATCCGTCCACTGTATCGACTTTCAAAATGCTTTCAGCGTTAGAAGCATTGACCGAGCCACCGTACAGACATGGAACATTCCGGCCTAATTTGTTTTTAATGAAAGCTAAAGCTTCTTGTATTTCTTCAGTTGTTGGAATCATTCCAGTGCCGATACTCCATACCGGCTCATAAGCGAAAATCGTATTTTGAAGAGGAGCTCCGATAAACTTCTCAATTTGTTTTGTTAGCACATGTTTCCACTGCACTCGTTCGTTTGCTTTTTCGCCGATACAAACAATAGGTATTAACTCGTTGCGTAATGCCGCTTCATGCTTTTTGAAAACAATTTCATCTGTTTCACCGAAAAGAGCTCTGCGCTCCGAATGGCCTATTATAACACAACCACAGCCGAGTTTTTTCAATAACTTGGGACTGTTTTCTCCTGTAAATGCTCCTTTATCTTCATAAAAACAGTTCTGTGCCCCGATTAAATGGTGAAAATCATTAAATTCTCTGATAAGTGCTGCAGGTGGACATACAACAATAGTATTTTTCGTTTCAATCGCATTAATCCTTTCGATAAATGCTGAAACTAAATCTAGATCGCCGTTCATCTTCCAATTTGCTACTATAATTTTCATAAAAAACTCCTCATTTAGGGTTGCTCCAGCCAATAACTACTAATAATATAGCTCTGTATATTATTGTAGGAAATAAACTATGTTAGAGTTCATTCGTAAGCATTCTAGTTCTGTAGGTGTTAAAATTTTCTTAACGGTGCTGGCGCTTACTTTCGTTTTCTGTTTCGGAATTTCTGATATTATAAGAAAACTTACCGGAAGAGATTATGTCGTAAAAATCGCTAATCTGAAGATTTCTCCTGAAATGTTCAAGTATGAGAAAGCTAAAAAAATGAACTTGCTTCGCGATAAAAGCGAAAAAATTGATGACGCAGTGCTGACAAATGCGGTTTTGCATTCGTTGATTTGGGAAAATGTTATTAATAATGCTTCTAAGGAATTCGGATTTGTTATTTCTGATACGACAATGAAGAGTTATATCAGAGGCATGGCATTATTCAGAGACGAGCAGGGGAGATTTAACCCTAATTTGCTTCGCGGATTTTTACAAAAACTTCGTGTGCCTGAAGCAATGTTTATTGAAACTTCACGTCGCGATATAAAAAGTGCACTGATTCAGGCTCCTATTAAGTTTGTTTCGATTACTCCTGAAGCGAATGTGTATACAGCAGCCAACTTGGAAAAGAGAACTATTGATTACGTGGAATTGAAACCATCAACTTTCAAGATTACGGAAGAGCCTACGCAAGATGAGTTGGAGAGTTTTTATGAAGAACATCAAGACAGCTTTGTTGTAGAAGAAACACGCTCAATGCATATTGTTGAATTGCTTGAATCGAACATAGAAAAAGGCATTAAAGTTTCGGAAGATGAAATAAAAGACGCGTATGATTTTTCATCTGAAAAAGATGAGCGTAGCTATGATGATATGAAAGCTGAGTTGGAAGCCAATCTACGTCAGGAGAAGTTGCAGGGTGAGATAAATGACGTTACTCGTCAGATTGAAGATGCGCTTATGGCAGGAGAAGAGCTGAAAACTGTGGCAGAAAAATTCGCTCTTAAAATGATTTCAGTAGAAAATGTAAAGCTGAACGATAAAAAAGCTGTTGCAAATATTCCTTACGGTGAAGATGTTCTGACAGTCGCGTTTTCGATAGACGAGGGGACAGATAGTTCATTCTCAGAGGCATTAAATGCTAGCAAAAATCGAGTGCTGTGGTTGGTACATGTAGATAGTGTTACGCCAAAACATACTGCAGAATTCTCAAAGGTTTTGGATAAGGTTAAAGCGGAATATATAAAAGAAAAACAGCATGAAGAAGCACGTACAATGGCGGCCGATTTTGTCGAAAAACTTAAGAACGGTGAAAACATTAAAACGCTGGCGTCGAAAGTAGGAAGAACATGTGAAACGTCAGTTGCATTCGACAGATTCGGCACAACACAGGATAAGAAAAAGGCGTCAGAGATTGTTTCGAATCTTTACAAGGATGTTTTCGCTAAATCGAAGAATGAAGCGGCATATAATGAGATTAACGGGAACGTCGTTGTCTATCAGGTGAAGCAAGTTATTCCAGCAAAAAATATTACAGAAGAAGATCAAAAAAAGCTCTATGCTGAACTTTATAAAGAAATGAAGGAAGATATATATCAGCAGCTTATTGGACATCTGTCTAAGCGGTATAATGTAACTATCAATTATGAAATGTTGAAAGAGTTCAACGAGCCGACAGAAAGATTGGACGATATATTCTAGGACTGTTGTAAAACACAGTAGGTGAAGTACTTTTTGGATGTAGGCAACGAATTCCTTCGATTTCACTACGTGTTGTGTTAGAATTCTCTGACAGTTTAGGAGCGGGATATGGCTATTCAACCGAAACATCTGAGCAATTTAGAACCGTGGCAAGATCCAAAGGCAAAGCCTTATGTGCAGATAAAAAACCTGACAAAAACTTTTAACGGTCGTGTCGCTGTCAATGACGTTTCGCTGTCGATATACAGGGGTGAATTGTTTTCATTACTGGGGCGTTCAGGTTGTGGAAAGACAACGCTGCTCCGTATGCTAGCAGGTTTTGAATCTCCGACTTCCGGTAAAATCTTTATCGACGGTATTGATATGACGGATACCCCTGCTTACAAACGTCCCGTCAGTATGGTGTTTCAATCGTATGCATTGTTTCCGCATATGACAGTCGAGCAGAACGTGGCATTCGGATTAATTCAAGATGGATTACCGAAATCTGAAATCAGAGACAGAGTCGCGGAATATCTCGAACTTGTGCAAATGAGCGGATATGAACGTCGCAAACCGGATCAACTATCAGGTGGTGAGCGTCAACGTGTGGCACTTGCGAGAAGTCTGGTAAAACAACCAAAATTAGTTTTACTCGATGAGCCGCTGGCTGCACTTGATAAAAAATTGCGCGAAAGAACACAGTTGGAACTCGTGAACATTCAAGAAAAAGTCGGCGTTACCTTCATTATGGTTTCTCATGACCAGGAGGAAGCGATGACTATGTCGACACGCATTGGGTTAATGAACGAAGGTTGCATTTTGCAAGTTGGAGGTCCAACGGAAATCTATGAATATCCAAACTCAAAATATGTCGCGAATTTCGTCGGATCGGTGAATCTGTTTGATGGTATTATAGTTGAAGAGCGAGCAGATCACGTCGTTGTAAAATCGACGGCAACTGAAAAAAATCTGTACGTAACTCACTCTGCATCTTTTCCAGTAGGAGCGCAAATTAGCGTTGCTATTCGTCCGGAAAAAGTTCTGCTTACAACGACAAAACCAACGGGAGAGCACAATTGGACGAGCGGAATTGTAAAAGATATTGTATATCTTGGTGACGTCTCGATTTATCACGTACAGCTTCCATCAGGAGTAATAGTATTAGCAACTGTCGCAAACATGGTTCGCGCAGCAGAGCGTCCGATACAATGGGAAGATGAAGTTTTCTTGCACTGGAAACCTGAAAACGGCATCGTCCTTGCAATTTGAAATTTAGATGTATGGATGGATTTAATACAAAAACTTTGCAAGTTTTTTGTAATTTTTTGTTTATGTTAACTGTAAATTAACTTTTTTTGCATAAGGTGGCAAGTATAGTCCAAAGATGGTTCTTGTGGTTTTATTCAAATTCTTGATAGCGATAGCATGTCGAGAAAATTTTTGTACTAAAATTTGTGTAGTAATATAAGAAAATTGGATAAAATCGCGATATGTGATTTTCAGCTAGATAGTATTAATAGGGAGAATAACATGAAGAAAATACTATATTTATCGATAATAGCAGCAATGGGAATGGCTACGTGTTTTGATACGACAAGTGGAATGTTCAGAAGAGGGAGAAGAAATGCTCAACGGGTGATCAATCCGCAGTTAGCTAACCTATTATATATTCCAGAAGATATAAGGAATAAAGCAGACTCGGAAGTACAAAAAACGGTAAATCAGTGGTTTAAATTAAATGAGACCATGGATGAATTTGAAGGATCATTGGTACATCAAAAGTTAACTGCTGAAGATATGAAGTTGATAACGGAAGCTTGCAGACTATTGCCTAAACTAAAAACGTTAACGTTATCTTATAATGATATGGATGATGCGACAGTAAAAATTCTCACAGACGCTTTTCAAAATAGAGGCACAGAGCTTTGTGGCAATAATATTACCTCTCTATATTTTACAAATAATAG
>JAILGW010000022.1 GCA_024696365.1 Alphaproteobacteria bacterium
CCCAAATTTGCGCTAACAGCTGTTCTAACCTCTATTCCCGAATTTTTTAACGCATTCTCGGTCAGATGCATCGCCGATATCGGAATAACATCGTCCTGTATCCCGTGAGTTAATAAAACTTTTGTGTTTTTCTTGCTCAAACTTATCGCTGGACTTAACAGTAATCCTGAGAATGCAATAACTCCCTTTACTCCCAACCTCAGTCCTAAACTAAGAGACAACATCGCCCCCTGAGAAAAGCCTGCCAGCACAACATTTTTAAAATCAAGATTTTTCTCTGCAATAACAGTATCCATATATGAAATAAGTTCATTGGCTTTTTCTTCAAAAGCTTTTTCCCAATTCTTGATGTCTTCCCCGATCAACGGGAACCACTGATATCCAAAGCTCTCTTTGCATTTTTCAATACCGTTCGGCAAATGAACCTCTGAACTAGGAGAAGCTTCTGAAAACGCTTCACCAACTGAAACCAAATCATCTTTGTTAGAACCATATCCATGAAATATGAAAACCAACTGCCGTACTGCGGATTGAGCCTTTAAAACAACTTCATCCATATCTTTCTCCTTACAAAAGGTATTCTAGTACACGGCAGCGGTTTTGTACATTAAAACGTTCTACTAATCTTTTTTTGCATTTTTCATGGTCTGTAAACAGATACATACTTTTTCATGATTAGCTATTTTTTCATTGGCGTAATAGCAGATTTTATCGAACGTAAGAGAAATCACTCCAGCAATCGACGTTGCAATTCCAGAATAATCAGAATGTTCCGAATCTGACACTCCATACCCTGAAGAGGCGAGGAGGGGGAGAACAACCACTGCAACTTTAGCTAAATTACCAATAGGATCACTGACGTAAGAGACAAACTTCCAAAAATTTACCTCAATTGAACCCGGATTAAAATTTCCATTGACAGCGCAAGTCGCGATATATCTTTGTTGATCTTCTGTTAAATCCTTAAAAATATCAGCTGTTATTCCATTCATCCATGCGACTCCACCATCTGATACTTCGGAAACTTCTCTAAAAGCCGGACATTGTATAGACACAGTACCAGAAAGATCTATCACTGTATCCTTTGAAGAGTGATCTATCCCTGTAACGTCTACTACCTTTACAGATTCTTCATCATCGTCATCAACCGGTTGCCTAACAATACTTCCCGTTGTTGAAGCCACACTATCATCTCTTCTTAAAGGTTTATCAGTGGACGTTGATGCTGACACATCACACACAAACAACAATAATAAACATGCAAAAATAGGATTAAGTTTGGTTGGTGAGCTTAGTGCGTGTGCACAAATTAAATAATCTTTATTATGTTAAATGCAAGTTGAAGTTTTACCTAAAACCAATTCGGATTAAACGCGAAAATACTACCCCGGAAAGAAAAAGCGACATACAATGAAGTTCGAAATTCAAACTGAGTTTAAAGGTAAAATCATCGATATTTCAAAGAGTTACAACGAAAAGACTCATGATTTTAAAATTCGAAAAATGTCGTCGGATCAACTGCAAAAACTTCATACGAAAACAGTTTTACCTTACCAACGACGACGAAAAGTCCCCTTTGCGCCAGAGCAAAAAGCTCACAATACATCTCTTTCTTCCAAACGGATTCTCGTCAAGCACGTTTTCGCTCAGCTCAAAAAATTCAAAATTTTGGGGTCAAAGTACAGAAATTTCAGAAAAAAACTCCATCTGAGATTCAATATCATCGCCGGCATTTACAATTTGCGGTTCGCTTAATCCTCTTCCTTTGTGCAAGTCTCCCTACCCCCTATCCTAACTCCTTACTTTCGCAAGAAGCCTAATACTTCCATCTATTTAGTAATCGATACTAAAATATTATGCCCTCCCGACTTTACGATTTAAGCCATGTTTTTGTAAAAAATTTAAAATATTTTTGAAAAATATTTGACAACGAGGAGGGGGGGGTATGTTATACTGACAACAGTTTTGGATATTTCGTGTAGTCTTTGGGGTTGTGGTTTGAGCTTTTTGCAAGTTCTAACCACCAGCTTTGTGTATGCGAAATCAGTTTGATGTAGAAAAGAAAGGAGCAAAAATATGAAAACATCAAAATATCTGTTGTCAGCTGCTATTGTGGCGATGTTCGCTTGTGGCATTATGATAGAAGAATCGTTCGCAACAGCGAATACACCTCCACTGGAAAAAGATGATGAGGATGGTTCGAATAGAGCAGCAGCGCTAGCTCAAGTTCTGGAAGATCAATGGATTCCTGCGAACTTACTGCAAAGGGTATCTCCAGAATTGTTGGCTGACCTGAATGTGTTTTTTACGACTGGAAATCTTGGGACAAACATATTTCTAAATCCTGATGTTCCCATAGCAGGTGTAGGGCAAAGGGCCAATACAGCCTTAGTCCGTCATATTTTAACAGAATATAATATTAATGAGCTGAATTTGAGAGGCTTGAGTAGTGTCGCAAACTTGCCGGAAGTGTTAGCTATCTTACCTGAAAGCTCGATACATACATTGCGTTTAACTGACCACTTTATCGATGCTACTAATATACAAACGATTTTAAGTGCGTTGCCTTCATCGATTAAACATTTACACCTTAATGCAAATGGGTTGAGAGATGCTGATATGCAAGTGGTTGCTCAGCATTTACCGCCTAGTCTTATGACGTTAAATCTTGCGGCCAATAACATGACAGCTGTAGGGGTGGAGACAATTTTAAGAGCATTACCGTTAACCGTGACAGAATTAAATATTGATCACAATAGCAAGGTAAGAATGACACCTCAGATAGCTCAGTTGCTATCATCAAAAGGGGCATTAAAAAGCCTTCATATGTACCAAAATTGTATAGGACAAGATGGTGCACAGCTTCTTTTTTCATCGTTACCGCCCAATCTAATTTCTTTGTACCTAGGAGCAAACGATTTGGATGACGCAGGAGCTCAAGCAATAGCACCATTATTACGAAACTGTAAGCTTGAAGTACTCGATCTTGCAATGAATGACATAGAAAGCACAGGGGCTCGAGCAATTGCTGCTGAACTGCCGAATTGCAAATTGAGGAATCTTTGCTTGTATGGAAATAGAATCGGAGTTTTGGGAGCTCAAGAGATAGCCAGAGCACTGCCAACTGCAGGAAACGATGGCGCAAAGTTTACGTTAGATCTTTCCCATAGTGGAATAGGCGATGAAGGAGCACAAGAAATTGCGGCTACTCTTCCAATGAGCGAGTTGAGGATATTGATTCTTGATGGCGCAGATATTGGAGCAGCTGGAGTTCGAGCACTTGCAAGACAGTTATCACACAGCAACATCGAAGTACTGAATCTTTGGAATAATCGTGGAATGGGTGATGCTGGAGCAACAGCGTTAGCCAGAGCAATAGTGGAAAGTGGATTAAATGAAAGACCTCTTCATTCTGTTTTATTAGTAAATTGCGGAATAGGAGCAGAAGGTGCTCGAGCTTTGTATATTGCGATTTGTCTTAATTCTCATATTACTGAATTGGAAGGAATAGAAGGCTATAGTTTTCCTGATTTAAACTCCCCCGACAAGATCGTGGAAGCCGCAATTAGTATGGGACTAATAGATGAAACTCAAAAGGAAAAAGCTAGGGGAATTTTAGAAGCCCATGACAGAGAAATAGCCAGGATAAAAGCAAGGAGACAAGCTGAACAAGAAGAAAATGATGATGCAGAATAAAATTCGATAGATTTATCTTGTTTTGCAAACATAACTCCACGTCTCAAATACTTCTGAGACGTGAGAGTTTTGTCCTTCGACCACAAAATCTCCATTTTCCAACTTAAACACTCTTTCCAATTGATAATTGAATAGTATTGTATATACTTATAGCGTTATTTAGAGGTAGTTATGTCAGGACATTCCCAGTTTAAGAACATTATGTACAGAAAAGGCGCTCAAGACGCGAAAAGAGCGAAAATCTTTTCAAAAATATCACGAGAAATTACCGTTGCTGTTAAAGAGGGCGGTACCGATCCAGAAAGTAACAGCAGATTGAGAGCGGCATTGCTGAATGCAAGAGCGGAAAATATGCCGAAAGATAACGTCGATAGAGCGATTAAAAAAGCCGCAGGAAACGAGGCCGGGGCGGATTATCAGAGCGTCCGTTATGAAGGGTACGGTCCGGGCGGAGTTGCTATTATCGTAGAAGGTCTGACGGATAACAAAAACCGTACTGCACCTGATGTCAGATCTGCATTTACAAAATTCGGTGGCAGTCTTGGTGAAACGAACAGCGTCAGTTTCCAATTTGATCATGTTGGGTACATTGCTTACGCAAAAGATGTTGCAGGAGAAGATGCAATGTTTGAAGCGGCTATTGAAGCAGGAGCTGACGATTTGGTTACCGATGATGTCTATGAAATCTACAGTTCGATAGAAAACCTAGCGGCATTGCGTGATGCGTTAATTAAGAAGTTCGGAGATCCGCAGGAAGCCAAGATTATATGGCGTCCGAAAAACACCGTTCCGGTGAGTGCAGATGTCGCAAAAAGCCTATTTAAGCTGATAGATTTGCTTGAAGATAACGACGACGTGCAAAATGTGTTTTCAAACTACGAATTGCCGGAAGGGTTTGATATAAGTGAAATCCAATAGTGAAGTGCTTTTTTTTATAAAGTATCTTGATTATGAAATTAAATTAATGTACTTATGTGTACGGATTGCCTCTGTGGCGGAACTGGTAGACGCGACAGACTCAAAATCTGTTGCCTGCAAGGGCGTGCTGGTTCGATTCCGGCCAGGGGCACCATTTTTTGTTCGAGTAAAAACATGTCTCAAAAAATCGTATTAACAGCTGATCGTCCGACCGGATGCCTTCATTTAGGCCATTTTATAGGTTCATTGAAAAGCAGAGTCGAGCTACAGCATATTTACAAACAATATGTGATGGTAGCTGACGTTCAAGCTCTAACGGATTATTTCACGAATCCGACACGTGTTGTGGATAACGTGCTTGAGGTCGTTGCCGATTATATTTCTGTTGGTATTGACCCAAATATAACAACAATATTTATACAGTCGCAAATTCCGGCCCTTCCCGAATTAATGACATATTATATGAACCTAGTCTCGATCGCGCGCTTAGAAAGAAATCCGACGGTTAAAGCGGAAATCGCGCTGAGAAAATTTGAAGAGTCAGTTCCTACCGGATTTGTTTGCTACCCGATAAGTCAAGTCGCTGATATGACGGCGTTTAAAGCGGAAGTCATTCCCGTCGGAGATGATCAATTGCCGATGATTGAACAGGCCAATGAAGTCGTTCGCAAATTTAATAAGCTCTATAACACAAATTGCTTAAAGGAAATGAAACCTTACTTAAGTAATACGGGGCGCCTTGCGGGAATTGATGGAAAGGCGAAGGCAAGCAAATCTTTAAATAACGCGATATTCCTTAGTGACGAGCCCGAAGTCGTCAAGCAAAAAGTGTATTCGATGTTTACAGATCCAGATCACCTGAAGGTTTCTGATCCAGGAAAAGTAGAAGGCAACGTTGTATTTATGTATCTCGACGCGTTTTATGAAGATAAAGAAGAGATTGCTTCTCTAAAAGAGCAATATAAAAAAGGCGGATTGGGAGATATGACGCTCAAATCTTTGCTGAATGATACGTTGCAAAAAATGTTGATACCTATACGTGAAAAAAGAAAAGCACTAACAAAAAAGTATTTACTCGATATTTGTATGAATGGTTCGCTGAGCGCCAGGAAAATCGCAGATCAAACCCTATACGAAGTAAAGAACGCTATAGGGATTAATTACTTCAACAAATAAGAAACGCAGTACAGCCATGAGAAATAAACTGTACTGCGTCTTTAGAATAGGAGCGTATTTACTCCCCTACTCTTTTTCGTTTGATGTCATTCTGATTGCTCCGCATGGACATTCCGACGCACAGATGCCGCAACCTTTGCAGTAATCATAATTGAATTCTAAAGTACCATCTTCGTGCTTGATAATCGCGTTATCAGGACAGTATGAATAGCAGTTATCGCAATGGAAACAGTTTCCGCACGAAAAGCAACGTCTTGATTCTTCCAGCAGTTCTTCATTCGAGTAGGATATAACTTTTTCCTCGAACGAAATATCGCCCTGTCTGGACACTTCCACACGCTTATTTCCTTTGAAATATTCCGTATTGAGTTTTTTAAAGTTAGCTACCTCGTGCTTGACGTTCGGCGCAAACTTTTCTCCTTTCAAAAACGCATCAATGCATTTCGAAGCTTTTTTACCAAAACCAATAGCGTGGGTAATAGTGCGCTTACCTGCGACGATATCCCCTCCTGCAAAAATGCCGTTTGCTCCCGTCATCATATTGTCATCGATTTCGATTATTCCCTTTTCCGAGATTACGATACCGTCAATCCCTTCGAACATAGACGTTCTTATAGACTGTCCAATAGCGAAAATCACGCTGTCCGCGCAAATCGATTCGGTCTCCCCTGTTTTAGATAATACGGAAGTCTCTTCGTTGTACTCCATTTTATCTAACAGAATTTTATCATTATCAATTGAGTTAATCGTACGCAGACAGAGAATTTCTATTCCCTCCGCTAAGGCTTCCTGAATTTCGGTATCATGCGCCGGCATATTATGAATAGTGCGTCTATAAACAATTTTTACGTCCTTCGCACCAAGTCTGAGAGCCGTTCTTGCCGCATCTATTGCTGTGTTTCCGCCTCCATATACTACGACTCTGTTGCCAAGTGATGGGATATTTTCTCCGTCTTCTATTTTTTTGAACAAATCTATCGCATCGATGACAACGGTATTACCTTTTACATTGATATCCGTTTTTACCGCGACATCTGCTCCAGCAGCAACATATACAGCGTCATAATTTGAGGCTTCTTCCTTCAAATTCTCAACTTTTTTATTGAGAACGATTTTTACGCCTAGATCTGTAATTCTCTTAACTTCGGCTTCTATAATCTCTCTCGGCAAACGGTATTTTGGTACACCATATCGCATCATACCGCCAACTTTACTGTGTTTTTCGAAAATCGTAACATCATATCCAGCTTTCCTAAGGAAATACGCCGCGCTTAACCCGCTTGGACCGGCACCGATTATCAGAATTTTCTTTCCGCTCTCGGAAATCTTGCACTCGAACTTCCAACGATTAGAAATCGCCATATCGCCTATTGTGCGTTCAATCAAATTGATATTAACAGAACCATCAAACTGACCACGATTACAGGTCTTTTCGCAAGAGTGATAACACGCTCTTCCCATAATCGCAGGAAATGGATTGTTTTTTACCATTTCAAGCCAAGCGTCGTAGAAATTTCCCTCCTGAACCAGCGACAGCCATTGTTGAATGTTTTCCCCCGCAGGACATGTAACATTACACGGAGGCAATCTCTTTACATACTCAGGACGCATTGTCCTCCACGAACCAGTTTTATTCTCCAAGCTTGTTGACGCATCAAGAACTGTAGCAAAAGGTTTAGTCATCTGAAACTCCCCCACTCAATCTGTACTTTTGAATATTTGTATTAGCAATGTTCTGCAAAATTCCGATAGCATCAGGCGTTGCGTTCTTACCAAACAAATGAGCAAAACGTCTCTGTGCTCTCAGATAATCTTCTACTCCTATCACATCGTCAATCGGTGTAGAACCAACAACTTCACCGTTTTCAGCTTCGAACAACGGAAACAATCCGCACTTCAGAGCTAACCGCGCAATTCTCACTGTTTCGGATGTCGGGAATCCCCATCCTAACGGACATGGCACATGAATATGTACGTACTTAGCGCCTTTTATGTTAATCGCCTTTGCAACCTTACGCTCCAAATCTGGAATATTTCCTACGCTTGCTGTCGCCACGTAAGGAATCTTATGAGCAACCGCGATTTCAGGAACATTTTTTCCGCTGGACGCATCGTTTCCGAGATATGAGCCGACAGGAAGAGTCGTTGCTGTTCTCGCCAACGCCGGAGTCGCACTCGAACGCTGAACGCCGGTATTCATATACGCCTGGTTATCGTAGCAAATGTACAAAACATCGTCGTTTCTATCGAACATACCGGAAAGACATCCCATACCTATATCGGTCGTTGAACCATCTCCGCCCTGTGCGATAACTCTTACATCATCCTTACCTTGATTATGGAACGCCGCCGCAACACCCGTAGCAACAGCAGGAGTATTTCCGAACAAAGAGTGAATCCAAGGCACGCCCCAAGAGTTATTCGGATAAACGCATGAAAACACTTCCAAACATCCCGTACCGTTTACAACCGCGATTTTTCCGTTGGCAGCTTTAAATGCCGCGTCAATTGCGCAACGTGCTCCCAACGCTTCACCGCAACCCTGACATGCTCTATGACCACTGGTTAGGGTATTTGGTCTGTCAGCTTCAGATTGAAAAGCTACATTTTCTTTCGACAATCTGTTTCCCATGGTAGAACTAGACATATTCCAACTCCATTACTTGCACTTGCCACAATTCAGAGGCTTATATTCCTCGCGGATAATATCCTCTTTCAATCCCAAGAAAGTCGTTCTTTCTTTGGCGTTATTGAGGAAGTATTCCGTCAACATTGGCTTCGTTATTGCTCGCCCGCCGAGTCCCGCTATTACCGACTTTATCTCGCAATTCGAATCTTTCATCAGCAATTCTATTTCCTGCGACAAAATTCCGCCGATACCAACGGCAAAAGCCTTTTCCACGACAATGATATTTTTCGCTGAACGCAACGCCTCTTTTACCGCTTCATTCGGGAAAGGTCTGTAGCTTACTATTGAAAGTACGCCGTATTTTCCGCCTTTTTCATTCAGTTCGTCTATCACGTCTTTAATCGTTCCAGCAACAGAACCCATCGTTACGATAATCGTATCTGCGTTTTCCGTGTTGTACTTGTGAATTAATCCGCCCGATTCTCTTCCAAACTTTTCTTTGAATCCTTTACCCGCGCATTCTATCACGCCCAATGAATCTATTTGCCTTTTGTGAGCCAAGTACCGCACCTCAGTGAAATATTCAGGCGGAACCATTGTTCCAATTGCTTGCGGATGTTTCGTATCCAAACTTATTTCTGGCTCATAAGGTGGCAAGTAATCATCCACTTCTTCCTGTGAAGGAATATCAACTCTCTCGTAAGCATGAGTTAAAATGAAACCATCCACACAAACCATCACTGGACTTTTAGTCGCTTCCGCGATTTTAAACGCCTGAATGTGAAGATCGACCGCTTCTTGGTTAGTCTCGGCAAACAGCATTAACCATCCAGCGTCTCTTACAGACATTGCATCGGTATGGTCATTCCAAATATTGATAGGAGCTCCGATCGCTCTGTTACCCAAAGTCATAACTATCGGCAGATTTAATCCCGATGCGTTATACACCGCTTCAGCCATGTACAACAAACCTTGGCTGGACGTTGCCGTATAGCTTCTTACGCCTGCAGCTTCCGAACCAATAGCGACGCTTAATGCGCCCATTTCTGATTCAACATTAAGGTATTCGCAATTCTGTAATTTTCCGCTTCTAACTAACTAGCCCAAACTTTCAACAATATGTGTCTGCGGAGTAATAGGATATGCGCAAACGACCTTCGGACGACATAACGCGACCGCTCTCGCTACAGCTTGAGAGCCTTCCAACTGATAAAGCATTATTCCCCTCCTATAATTCTGTCATAGGCAGCTTGAGCGGCGTTTACGTTCTTCTCCGCTATCGCGCCTGAAAACTTTGTGTTAATCGCTTCAATTACGGATTCTATTTTTATAATTCCGGTAAGAGCAGCAAAACTTCCGAGCAAAACCGCATTTGGTATTGGCTTCCCGACATATTGCAGAGCCAACTCTGTCGCATCCACGCACTTCAACTTTACGTTCTTCAGGTTATGATGAATTTCCTCATGAGAATTCACTAAAGCAAACCCGTCTTCCACTAATCCGTTAAACGCGTTTGATGGCTCGATCACAGTTTTATCTTGAATAATAACCGCATCCGGAGAAATAACCGGTTCTCTCAATCTTATTTCTTTATCGGATATACGACAAAACGCCATAACTGGAGCTCCCATTCTTTCAGAACCAAAACTCGGGAAAGCCTGAGCGTATTTTCCTTCTCGAAACGCGGCAATCGATAACATTTCAGCGGCTGTCACAACTCCCTGTCCGCCTCTGCCATGAATCCTTATTTGAAACATCTCTCCTCCAAATGAACTCCCTAACAATACCTAACACAACTGAAGAAATAAAGCTAAAATTACACCTTTAATGCTTCATTCAAAATTCTCTTTTCTACCTCATTGAAAACCTTTGAAAAAACATTTCGTTCCGAGCCACCGGCGTTTATAAGCACCGACCGAAACGAAAATATTTCCGATATTTTTTTAAATCCCTGACGCACCAATTCATGTTTTTCTGCATTCATTGAATCATATTCGTCTGCAATAAGCTTACGTTCAGCCAAACGTTTGCGAGATTTTTCAACATCCATATCCAAAATAATCGTCAAATCAGGTTCGAAATATCCCAGCGTCATTTGCTTTAATTCCATGATGCGTTCGACTTGAACATTCTTCAATATTCCCTGATACACCAAAGATGAATCATAAAATCTGTCACAAATCACTATCTCGTTGTTCTCCAAATGCGGCACAATTAATTTTACGAAATGATCCCTGCGAGCTGCAAAAATTAACAACAATTCACATATCGGATCCACCTGAGTTGATGCCTTCAGCAGACTGCGAATTTTCTCCCCGAGTTCTGCTCCGCCAGGTTCCCTCGTGACGAAAACTTTATACCCAAGCTCTCTCAATTTTTCAGCAAGTAGTTTTACCTGTGTAGACTTCCCTACTCCTTCTCCACCTTCAAAAGTAATAAACTTTCCACTCATTATTTACTCGCTTCAACTTGAGTATCCAAATCACCGAATATCAACCTTCTCAAAGTAATTTTTGCTCTCTCGAAAATTCCAGCTTTTTCCACAGACTCACACGCAAACAAATCGTATTCTTTCGATTGAAAATCCGCGTATTTATAAACGAGTTTACCGACTTTATCTCCTATTTTAATCGGAGCATCCAGCGGCTCTTTCATTATTGCTTCAACTCGAAGTTCTTTGCTGTATTTTTTCGGAATTGAAACCGAAATATTTTCATGCGCGCAAACATTTATCGAATCTTTGTTTCCGAGCCAAACTCTCAGCGTTGTCACGGGTTGACCAGCCTTTGCAATCATAAATGAATCGAATAATTTAAAACCCATCGCTAATAATTTAGAAGCATCTTGCGCGCGATTTTTCATGCTCTTGCATCCGTTTACAACCGCGATAAGTCTCTTGCCTCCTTTTTTCGCAGAAACTGCTATTCCGTATCCGCCGGCATCCGTTTTACCTGTTTTCAGTCCGTCCACTCCAAGCGAATTTCCAAGTAACGTATTGCGATTCTGTTGTGTAATTCCGTTGACCGTAAATTCCTTCTCTGAAAAATAATGATAGAATTGCGGGAAATCCTGAATGATATGCCGCGCGATACAAGCAATGTCCGCGACACAGGAGTAATGATTATCATCCGGCAAACCGTTTGGATTTTCGAAATTCGTATTTTGCAGATTAAATTTTTTCGCCTGCTCATTCATCATTTCGACGAAGGTGTCTATATCCCCTGCCAATCCTTCTGCAACGACAATACACGCATCATTTCCCGAATGAACGATAATGCTTCTTATGAGGTCTTCAACTTTTGCCGTATCCCCCGCTTTGAAGAAACTGCGAGAACCAGTCATTTTTTGTGCGATTAAACTAACTGGAAATTCATCGTCCATATTGATTCGATGCTCGGCAATTGCGGAAAACAGCAAATATATCGTCATTAATTTTGTCATTGACGACGGTGCGCAAACCTCATCTGACTTTAGTTCGAACAGTCTGTCCCCTGTTTCAAAATCCATTAAGACAGCGTATTTCGCGTTAATAAAACTCTTTTCTTTTGCTTTAGCTTTTACCTTGGCATCGGCACAAAAAAACGCCATCAAAGCCAATATAACTATTGTTTTTTTCATACTTAAAGACCACTCGCAATACCCCTAAATCATATCAATATCCGTTTCACAAAAGAAGACGAAAATTATAAATTCATTAACCCTTTCTTAAAAAAGCTATTTACTGTACAATCTGGGAAAAAATTGGGAGTTTCTATGAACGAAGAGAAGCGTAATGTAATTTTATTTTTTGCGATTTCCGTATTGATAATGGTCGGATATCCTTATTTTTTCAATTCTGATAAACCGACAATCGCTAACCAAATCATTCAAGAGACGGTTGAGACAGCGAGTTCTCCAGCAGTTCAGCGCAACGTACGACCTGTTCAGCAAGCGGAAGTGAAAAGCATAACAATAGACGCAAAAAATCTGGCAGGAACGATTTCAACTCGCGGAGCAAAAATCGATACGATTTATCTCAAGAAATACAAAGAGAGTTTAGACGATGCAAAGGCAGTTTCGGTTTTCGGAAACCAAGAAGATAAATATTTCGCAACTGTCGGCTGGACATCTGGTGATAAGTCTTTAATTCTCCCTGATGAAAATACATGCTGGTCTGTATCTTCAACATCCCTAACGGAAAAAACTCCCGTGACGTTAACTTGGGATAATGGTAACGGATTAATTTTCGAGAAGCGTATCTCTGTCGATGATAATTTTCTTATTACCGTGGAAGATAGTGTAAAAAACTACGGCAATACAAACGTAACATTAAAATCGTGCACGAGAATTAATCGTGAATTAGCCGGAAACTTCGAAAAAGCGGTTAGTTTTTATGAAGGACCTCTCGGATACTTAAACGGAAAATTAGAAGAAATCAGTTACGAAGATATTGTAAAAAAGCACGAAATTCGCCACTCAACAGATGGTGGATGGTTTGGTGTAACTGATAAGTACTGGCTTGTTGCCTTTATTCCTAATCAAAAAATTAAAAGCGAGGTTGCCTATCGTCATATAGCGCAAGGAAATAAAAATCTTTACACAGTAGAAAGCCAAGGTGAAACTTTCAATATCGCAGCTGGTGCGTCTGCTTCTGCTGTAAATCACATATTCACTGGAGCGAAAGAAGTAAATACTCTGGATATGTATGAAGAAAAATTAGGTATTCAGCATTTCGATTTAGCGATTGATTTTGGTTGTTTGTATCTTCTGACTAAACCGTTGTTATATGTTTTAGCTTACATAAAGGGATTAGTTGGCAATATGGGATTGGGAATTATCTTGATTACATTGCTGATAAAACTGCTGTTGTTCCCATTGGCTAACAAATCGTATCGTTCAATGAACCGTATGAAAACACTTCAGCCGAAAATTAAGGCGTTACGACAGAAATACGGCGATGACAAGGTAAAACTCGGGCAAGCGGTTTCAGAACTGTATAAAAAAGAGGAGATCAATCCTATCGGCGGATGTTTGCCGCTGTTATTGCAATCTCCTGTGTTATTCGCTCTGTACAAAGTGCTGTATATCTCGATCGAAATGAGACAGTCAGCGTTCATCGGTTGGATTCACGATTTATCTTTACCTGATCCGCTCAGCATATTTAATTTGTTCGGTTTAATTCCTGTAGATTTGCCTTCTTTCTTGCAAATAGGTATTTGGCCAATGATTATGGGATTATCTATGTGGCTGCAGCAGAAAATGAACCCCTCTCCTGTTGATCCGTCACAAGAAAAAATGATGCTGATTATGCCTATTATGTTCACATTCATGTTCGCGAGATTACCTGTCGGTTTGATAGTTTACTGGACAATCAGCAATATCCTCGGCATTGCTCAGCAGTATATGATTATTAAACTAGATGAGAAAAAAAGGAATGCTAAACAGTGACAACATTAAAAGAGCTGTTTGGCTCCGAATGTAAATTCATAGCAGGCGCGACTTCGATAGAACAAATACCGAAAAATACGTTTGTTCCAGAAGTCGCGTTTGTCGGCCGTTCCAATGTCGGAAAATCGTCTTTAATAAATGCTGTTTTGGGCAGGAATTGTGCTCGCGTTTCAAAACAGCCGGGCCGGACTCAACAGATAAATTTCTTTTCTTTACAAAATAAAATTTTTCTTGCCGACTTGCCAGGATATGGATACGCTGCAGTTTCCAAGCAAACTCGAAAATTATGGGACAGTTTGATTTTGGATTATCTTCGCGGCAGACAGAATTTACGTCGCATATTTCTGCTGATAGATTCCCGTCATGGAATAAAAGATAACGATTCGCAGATTATGGATATTTTAGACGAGTCTGCTGTCGTGTATCAAATCGTGCTGACTAAAATCGATAAAATTTCATCTACCGCGGAAGTATTGAAACAAGTAGAAGAAAAAATTTCAAAACACACAGCTGCGTTTTCTTCAATAATCGCGACAAGCTCAGAAAAAGGTATCGGTATTAAAGACATCCAATCTGAGATTATGAGTTTTCTATAAATTTTGTTATAATACTCAGAGAGTTATTGTAGTGGTGTCAGTTGCTTACGTCTTCGGAATTAATCAGTCTAGTTCAACAATATGAGCCAAATGCTAACGCTGATTTGTTACGCAAAGCCTATGTATTCGCAATTGAGGCACACGGAATTCAGAAACGCGCGTCTGGTTCGCCTTACTTTTATCATCCTGCAGAAGTGGCTCGCATCCTTGCAGAATTAAAATTAGATATTCCGACCATTGTTACAGGTTTGTTGCATGACGTGCTTGAAGATACCAATGTCAGTTTCGAAGAATTAGAAGAAATCTTCGGTTCTGAAATCGCTTTTCTTGTCGCAGGAGTAACCAAGCTTTCGAAAATAAATTACACTTCTTCAAAGACACATCAGGCAGATAATTTTCGCAAATTTTTACTGGCAATATCTCAGGATATCCGCGTACTTATCGTTAAGCTTGTAGATAGACTGCACAATATGCGTACTCTTAACTACATAGCGTCAATAGACAAAAGAAAACGCATTGCGCTTGAAACTTTGGATATTTATGCGCCACTTGCAGAACGCATTGGAATGAACGCGATAAAAGATGAAATTGAAGATATCGCTTTTTATAATTTACATCCGAATGAGTACAGTGCAATTTCATTAAAGCTAGAACAAATCCGCAGCAAAGATAACAACTTCGTACAAAATACGATTTTAGAATTACAAAAAATATTTGAAGAAAGTAAATTAGAAGCATCAATCAGTGGCAGAGAAAAGAAAGTCTACTCCATTTGGAAGAAAATGCAGCGTCGAAATGTTTCGTTAGAGCAAATTAACGATATTATCGCATTTCGCGTTATCGTGAAGACTATAGAACAGTGTTATCTCGCGCTTGGTATTATTCACACGCATTATCAAATTATGCCGGGACGCTTTAAAGATTACATTAGTATTCCAAAGTTGAACAATTATCGTTCTTTGCACACGACTGTTATTGGCCCGTTCAAACAACCAATTGAAGTACAAATTCGCACAGAAGAAATGCACCGCATAGCCGATGAAGGTGTGGCAGCGCATTGGGCGTATAAAGAAGGCAGTGTTGTCGTTAAAGATAATGATCCGAAAAAATATAGTTGGATAAAGAGTCTGCTAACCGTATTGAAAAACTCTGGCAGTCCGGAAGAAGTTATGGATAATTCCAAACTTGAAATGTTTGAAGATGAGGTGTTTTGCTTTACGCCTAATGGAGATTTGATAACGCTTCCACGTGGGGCAACTGCGGTTGATTTTGCGTATTCTATACACACGGCAATCGGAAATACATGTATCGGCGTTCGGTTAAATGGGAAAATGGCCCCACTGAAAACTGTCCTTCGCAATGGTGATCAGGTTGATATTTTAACTTCTCCGTATCAGCATCCGGAAGCCTCATGGGAACGTTTTGTTGTTACGGGCAAAGCGAAAGCATGCATTCGTCGATTTATAAAGTCTCAAGAACGCGCAGAATTTATCGCTCTTGGTTTGCAATTGGTAAAATATGTCTTTTCAATGACCAACATCGTATTTAATGAATCGATGATAGACTTTAAGAAATTCTCGTGTGAAACAATTGCTAAGTTTTATTACAATGTCGGAAAGTGCGTTATTCCGCTTAACAGTGTGCGCTCTATTATTCCAGAGCAAGAAACACCTCCATTTATGAACGCAAACGCAATATGTCTGATAGATTTTACTCCTGGAATTGCAGTTCATTTTGCTGAATGCTGTCATCCGATTTTAGGCGATAAAATCATCGGCATTTTGGTCCCGCAAAAAGGAATTGTCGTACACTTAACAAATTGCGACCGCATCGAGCAAGAAAATTGCACTTTTATAAAAGTAAAGTGGAATCAAGACGACGACATCGACGCGGCATTTATCGCACGCTTACGTATCGTTATACTCAACAAACCAGAAAGTTTTGCCATCATCACTAACATCATAAGCTCAAACGGAGCAGGTATAGCGAACATAAAAGTCGAACATCGCTCTGTCGATTTCTTTGACTTGTTAATAGACGTAAAAGTTGATAGTCCTGACCATCTTGGAGAACTTCAAGCAGCATTGCGAGCCTGTGCAAACGTTCGTTCAGTCAGAAGATTGTAATTTCGACGGGCATAAATCTGCGAGCACACAATGCGAGCAATCCGGTTTTCTCGCCTTACACACATATCTGCCGTGCAATACTAAAAGGTTACTAATATCGTTTTTGTATTTGTTCGGAATGACTTTTTCTAAATCTTCCTCGACTTTTATCGGATCATCACTCTTTGATATTCCCAAAATTTTACTCAATCTGAGAACGTGAGTATCAACTGCTATCGTTGGTTTATTAAACAAGATATTCATAACAACATTTGCAGTTTTTCTGCCGACTCCCGCTAACGACTCCAAATCTTCCCTGTTTGACGGAACTTTCGAATTGAATTTTTCCTTTAACTGCTCACTCAGCTTAATGATATTTTTTGCTTTGTTTCTGAAAAAACCGATAGACTGAATTTCATGCTGAAGTCCTTCAACTCCCAACTTCAAAAAATCGTCTATCGTTTTATATTTCGCAAACAATTGCGATGTAACTTTGTTTACCTGAACATCTGTCGTCTGCGCAGACATCACTACCGCAATCAAAAACGTATAATCGGAAATGTATTTCAGCTCCGACTTCGGCTCCTTAATCGATTGAGATAACCTTTCGCATATCTGTTCTATTTTGCTCATTGAATTTTGCTCCGCAAAAAGTCCTCCATAGTGTAGAGGCCCGCGTTTTTACCGATAATCCACTTGGCGCAATCCAACGCTCCTGATGCAAAAATATTTCGATTGAATGCACGATGCGAAATCGTTAACATTTCATTTTCTCCGCTGAAGTCGCAAATATGGTCTCCGCAAATATTACCGCTTCTTATAGAGACAATTTGAGCTTTCGACGTCACCTGCTTCGCCAAAAACAATGCCGTTCCGGACGGAGCATCTTTCTTTCTCTTGTGATGCTTATCAACAATACTGAAATCAAAATCCATCAGCACTTCAGAACATTTTCTCAGCAACATCGCCATCAACTGAACACACACACTGAAATTATTCGCATGCAAAATCGAAATATGTTTCGCGTACGATTTTAATTCCTCGAATTCATCCTCTGAAAATCCCGTAGTTCCCGTCACCAACGGAACATTATATTTTTTCGCGAAAGGAAGAATTTTTAACGTTGCTTTCGGAGCAGAAAAATCCACCAGCACATCGCTGTTTTTCACGATATTTTCGATTTCAACATCTGTTGTTTTGCTCGAAACACCGCCAGCAAAGTCTTCTGTCGCAATCATTTTCGACAATATAGTTCCTATTCTGCCGGTGATTCCGATTACTCCTGTTCTCATTATATTCCCCCTAACATTTCGCTGTAAAAAAAAACTAATACATGCTATATATGATATACACTAAAAGACGGAGTAGACATACACATGGAGCACAATTTTTTATACTCTCTAATTGTAGATTTGCTGAACGGCGTAAGTAGTTTGTTCTATGCAATCGTATCGGATTTTTTACAGCAGTGGAAAGATCCGATGTTCCAAGCGAGCCTTGGAGCAGCTATTTTCTCGCTGACAGGAGCGTTTTTAAACGCCAGAAAAAAGTGGTACAGTTTCGCAGTTTGGGCTGCCGCAAACATGTTTTGGCTCGTGTATGATTTTAGAATCGGAGCATATTTTCAATCGCTGTTATTCACATGCTATTTATTTATGAACGTGTACGGATTCTACTGCTGGAAGATGAAAGACCTCAAGTTCGACAATGAAATCGAGCAAGAGAATTCTCCTAAAGAAAATCGTAAAGCAGCATAACGGAGTTCAAAATGCATAATCCGGAATTATTGAAAGAAATTCTGAAAGTTATCGACATGCAAATCCGCCCGGCGTTAAATGCTGACGGCGGAGACATCATTGTTATGGGACTCGAAGGAAACGAACTGTCCGTAAAATTACACGGGGCTTGCTCCTGCTGTCCGCATGCTTCAATAACCTTGAAAAACGGTGTCGAGCAAACCTTAAAGAAATTAGTTTCACCTGATATCGTCGTAAAGGCAGTTTAGGATAATTAAATTCGCTTAGTCGTTCTGCGTTTTTATATTACGTCTTTTCAGTGTATCGATTCGCAAATTGGGCGATCTATTTCTAAAATTCATTTACTTGTACGTATTACTCGCGCTCTCTCTCCTTCAAGTGTTTTTTTTTGGGGGGCACGACATGAAGAAAGTAATATATTTGTCTTTGGCCGCGTTTGGTTTAATGCTTGCTGCTGATGTTAATGCGATGGAGGGACAGTTTTTGACCGGTTCTTCTGTAAGAGACGCATTGATAGGGAAAGGTATGAAGCCTGGCAGAGAACTAAACAGAATATTAAAACAGGTCGATCGCAGGGCGGCTAAGATTACAAGTGCTGATGTTGAGGAATTTGCGAGGACTCATGGCGATAGCCTTAAGTCTGTAACTATGAAGGATATTGAGGAATTTGTTAAAGGAAATTATGCTGTTACCAGAACGGCTCGAGAGCTCGGTTTGTCAGCCAAACAGGCTAAAGAAGTGTTGGAGAAAACTAATAGTAAAACTTGGCTTGGCAGTGTGACCAAAGAACAACTGGCGAAGTTCAATAAGGACACTCAAGAGGCGATTAAGAAAAGGCAAAAGCCCGTTGAACAACCACAGCCTGAACAAGCAAAAAAGTTTGAGGTGCGCGATAGTGAACTCCGTAGATTTGCTGCTAGGGAGGAGATTGCGGACATTGAGAATAAGCTCGCAGATCCTGCACAAAGAGCTGAACTTTGTGCTCAGTATTCAGACATAGATTCACAAATAGACAAGCTGGCAGCATCTGTCGTTGATATCAATGAAAAGTTGTCTAAACTTGATGGTGTCAATGCGACGGAGTTCATGGGTACATCCACTAATTTAGTAAGTAATCTTTATTCGACGAAGTTTGAGACCGCGAAAACACCTGTAGACGCTTACCTAGAACAAGCCAACAAGATTGTAGAAGCTAACGAGTTGGTTAAGTTGTATGTTGCCGGAAAACCTAACGGGGCTCAGGTCTTGGCTTTCTTAGATGCTTTAGATGCTTTCATTAAGACCCCAGCAACCGGTTTGGGTGGTTTCTTGGCAGTGAGCACTCTGGTAACGGCAGCTCCGGATTTGACCGGCGTGCATTTCGAGGTCTCTGGTCAGGACACTGCTGCCGCCGCTGTTACTACTACAGCTGCAGCCAATGAATGGTATGTAGCTTATGCTAAGAGTTTACAACGTGGGACAGCAAGGAAAAAACAACTCCTTGCGGCACAGACTGCTTTGACTGTTCTCTGGGCAATTCAGGCATATAATGGGGCTCACGTTGGTCAAGAGTTTAATGCTTGGGATGAGTTGCTCAAAGTGTTCCCAGCCGAGCTCAAGATGGCGTCTGATGCTCAATAGTTAGCTCTTATTCTTGCTTACAAGATTACAAAAAGGTCTTTTCTTTACAGGAAAGACCTTTTCTGTATCCGGAATATCATGATCAGTAGAAGTCTTTGATATAAGAATAAAGTGTTCGTATCGTTTGAAATAAAAGAAGAATTCTAACGGACGTCAACAATGTTGTACTTTTTTGTCGATCGAATTTGATTGAATTTTTCCAAAAAAGTATATACTTCAGTATGACACGGAAATTAAGTGTATTCCCTGTGGAATGTTAGCAGAATCTACACGATCTCAGACCTCAATCTGCACGCACAACATACCCACCAGCTAAGCTGGTGGGTACTTTTGCATATTCCATAACTCGTCTTTTATTTTTGTACAGTAATCTCTATGCCGTAGTATTGTTTCATGAGTTCTTTATATTTTTTCTGGTCATTTCCAGCCTCATCTGCTACTTCTTTGCAGCAGTCTTCCCAATCTCTTTGATCTCGTACATCACGTTTTTCCATAGGAATGGCGTTCCAAGCCTTAACTCCTGCTGATATCAATGCTTCTGTGGTTGTTCCTTCATCCACAGGATCTTCTTCGCGCTCAGGCCCCTTATCCACACCTGATGCCTGATCACCACCATCATCATCATCATCTTCTTCGGAGACCTTTTTTTCCAATTGTTCTATTTGCTCTTTCTTTTCTACAGTAATCCCTATGCCGTAGTATTGTTGCATGAGTTTTACATATTCTTCCGGGTTATTTTCAGCCTCATCTGCTACTTCTTTGCAGCAGTCTTCCCAATCTCTTTGATCTCGTACATCACGTTTTTCCATAGGAATGGCGTTCCAAGCCTTAACTCCTGCTGATATCAATGCGTCTGTGGTTGTTCCTTCATCCACAGGATCTTCTTCGCGCTCAAACTCCTCATCCACACCTGATGTCCGAGCATTCCCAGGTTGCCCTTTCTTCGGCTTTTCTTTCTTTTCGGCATCTTGTGCTGCGACGAGCTGTCCTGTCAATTCTTTTATTTGCTTGTCCTTTTCCTCAATTATTACGTTCGCTGCGGCAAGCCCTTCTTCTGCTGTCCTTTGTTTTCCTGTTGCTTCATTTAGTTGTTCTTCTAAAACGTTTTTTCCCTTTTCAGCTGCGCTCAGCTTTGCTTGCAGATCTTTCAATTGTCCTTGATCTACTCCTTTTTCCGGTGCTGTTTCAAAAGTTCCTAACAGTCGTGTCAAAATTCCTTCTGTCGGGGCGTCCCTCAATTGTTTTAATAGTTGTTGTTGTTCTGGGACTAATGTTTCAGGTAAAAGTATTTCACCGGAAGCGTCATTTAAATATCCAACAATAGGGGCTGCTTTTTCTTTTCCTAGTTTTTCAGTAATAGCTACAATGCATAAAGACACCATATCTGGTGCTATCCAAGAAGCTTTCACATCATCTTGGATCTCTTGACCGAACGAGTAAATACCTTGTAACACTAACTCTGCAGCTTGCTCAGTGGTTTGGCCTTCCAATTTTTTTCTGTCAGTAAAACTTTCAAGAAAAGCCTTTATAACTTCGCACTCTTCTTGTGTAAGTGTTAGTTTTGGTTCTTCACTTTGTTTAATGAGCAAAGTCGCAAGATAATAACTCCAAGTCCCTTGTCCTATTACCACTTCTGTTCCCGCGTCTCTGATATTTTTATACAGAACAGCGCATTCTCTTGCTATATCAAAAATACTTCCATCTAGTGGGTTAAACCCTCTGTTAATAAGTTCGCTTTTATAATTACGAAGTTTGCCAACATTCGTTATTCTTCCTTTCTTTAATGTCTCATTCGCTAAAATCGGTTGTACAGCATCCGTCGCCATTACATCACTGCAAGTACCTCCGAGCAATAACGCTACTAAAGATGAACATAATATTACTTTTTTCATGTTTTTTTTCCTCCCTAATTCTAAAAGTAATCTTCACCACAAAAAAGTGAATTCGAACTACGAACCCACAAAACCCCCTCACTCCGAAACAACATGCCCTACGCATCTCCGAAGAGAAGAAACAAAAACCATTCAACTAAAGACAATAACTACTATGACTTAATATAATTCGCAATTGACGCGAACACAAGGATTTTTTTGAACGAAATAAATTTATCATAAAACCACCACTTCACAAATCCTGGGTACAGTATCACACATCAAGGTTAAATAAAAGTTAAAAAATAATTTTTTTGGAAAAAGTTTTTTATTGTTTAGATGCGACTTTTAAGTTGCATAAAATTACCTGGACAACAAAATATACCTCGTATATATTGGAATCACATTCCGAATTATACGAGGATTTTATGTCGGAACGGTCATTAAAGCATGTAATTGAAGATTTATCACACTCCTAAGCGTTTAATTATGCTGCCCTTCACATACGAATGATAGAATCAGCGAGATAAACCAAGCACCAACCCCAAATAGCCCAAACCAAGTTAATAATCGAATAATGCAGATCTTGTCACTAGAAAGCTTTTTTCTTTTAGCTTTACGTATAGACCAAAAGAATATACGTATTGCAACAAAAAGTACTATTACAGCAGTAATATTTCCATACAAATCCTACGTACAAAGTTTTATTTACCAAACAACAAAGTACTAAAAGAAATACGAAACTTTACTACCTACTAACACAAAAGCCACCAAACAACTGCTACACTCACTGGCGGACAGAGTGAGATTCGAACTCACGAAGGAGTTACCCCCTTGCCGGTTTTCAAGACCGGTGCCTTAAACCGCTCGGCCATCTGTCCTTTTCAGACTAATACTCGTTACCTTCTTTCCATATAAACAGCGCAATTGCCGTCAGCAACGAAGATACGACGAATAATACAGCAGGAATCGCGACATTTCCAGTCCATTTTATCAAATAGGTCGCCAATGTTGGTGCATAAGCCCCGAAAGCAGCCATTGCGAAATTGTGTGCGATGGAAACTCCGACCAATCGAACCTTCGTCGGGAACATGGAGCAAATTGTCGCCGGGATCGGTCCGTAATACATGGAAAACAGGAAAATAATTCCAAGCTGTCCTAAAAACGCGCTTATTACCGTACACGCGCTCATAACTGAGAAGAAAGGATACGCCATAGCAGCCAAAGATAAAGTCGCAATTAACATCTGCAATCTTTTTCCTATACGATCTGCCAGCCATCCGCCGAGTAAAATCGATAACGCAAAAAATATCATATTCACGGTTTGAATAATGAATGCGTGATGACGTCCCAAATTGATAATTGTTTCAAAATAAGTCGTGAAGAAAATGGCAATCAGGAAGTATCCGCAGGCCGTCAGAACATCGGTAATTGTCACCATCGCGAGACCTTTCCAATGATTGCGGAACAAGTTACGTAACAGGCTCTTCTTTTGCCCGTCGTCTTTCTCTTCCCTTTGTAATTCTGTAAATTCTTTCGGATCTTCTAACTTGTCTCTCACATATTTTGCGACGAAAGTTCCGAAAAAGCTGAGAATAAACGGTATTCTCCAACCGAACATTTCAAGCTGTTGAGTATCAAGCATTTTATCCATGCACGTTGCGACAATGGCACCGAGAATAAATCCTGAAACTAAGCTGAATGGCGCCCATGCTGAGTAAGTCGACTTTCTTTCTGCGCTTGAATGCTCATACAAAAACACGATTGTTCCGGTAAATCCGCCACCGAGAGCCAATCCCTGCAAAATTCGAATAAGAGTGAGGACGATACCTGCCCAAATACCGATTTGCTCGTAAGTCGGCAGAAGTCCCATCAATGCAGTTGGCACAGCCATCATATAAATCGAAATGACAAGAGCCTTTTTTCTTCCGAAAATGTCGCCGATGTATCCGAACATCACAGCGCCGATAGGCCTTGCGATTAATCCCGAAGCAAACGCGCCAAAAGAAGCTATCAGCTGCTGAAACTCATCTCCAGACGGGAAAAACAGCTTTCCGATAATACTCGCGAAAAATCCGTAGATTGCGAAGTCATACCACTCAAGCGCACTTCCAGCGACACAAGAAAGAATAACTTTTTTCATTTTGCTGAACTCAGATACTGACGAATTCTCAGACATTGATACCCCACAACACAAAAACTATAAACAAAATATTATAAAAACTGTATAAGCTTACAGCAAAGTTAAATTTTTGCAACGAAAATCGTTTCGGCATCGTACATTAAACGAATAGCCACGAACGGAGAGGCGGTATTTGCGCGGCAATTGCAAGAGAAAAATAAATTCCGTCAAATCTGGCGTTATAAAAATCTGCGTTGTATAATTGCGTGTTTTTTTTCGAAAGAGATAGTTTTGGAACCGACTGCAGAAAGTACAGAAGATCAGAAAATGCGCGTTTTGCCTCATAACACAGAGGCCGAACAGTCGTTGCTTGGTGCAATTATGTTGAACAACGATTGCTTTGAGAATATTTCTGAAATTTTGTTGCCAGATCATTTTGCAACTCCGATTAACGGAAAGATTTATGAAGCAATTTGCACTCTGATTAGGCAAGGGCAAGTCGCGGATCCAATCACGCTGAAGGCATATTTTGAAAAAAACGATGAATTGAAAAACATTGGCGGTGGCGATTATCTGGTTCAACTGGTAAACGCTGTTGTTTCCATTGCCGGTGTGGAAGATTATGCAAAACTGATATATGAGTTATATCTGCGACGACAGTTAATTCTTATTGGCGAAGATATGACGTATAAAGCAAGCACTTTCGAGCTGGATACAGACGCTAACGATCAAATTGAAAGTGCTGAAGCTAAACTTTACGATTTATCTCTTTCAGGTAATCGCGGGGGATTTGTTTCATTTTCAAATGCTTCTTTAAATGCTTTGAATGTCGTAGAAAAAGCATACAAAAGCAACAGCAGCATAACGGGAATTACTACTGGTTTTATAGACTTAAACAAGTGGCTCGGTGGATTAAACCGTTCGGATTTGATTATTCTCGCTGGGCGTCCTTCCATGGGGAAAACAGCGCTTGCAACTAATATCGCGTTTAACGCAGCAATGGCCTACAAACAAAACACGGAAGGCGCAGGAAAAGTAGCGTTTTTCTCTCTCGAAATGTCGTCTGAGCAATTGGTCACGAGAATTTTGGCGCAGGAATCAATGATTCCGTCGGAAAGAATTCGTCGTGGAGAAATAAAAGAAGAAGATTTCGCGAACATAGTTGAAGCTAATAAAAAATTGACGGAGTTGCCTTTGTATATCGACGATACTCCAGCGTTAACGGTGTCCGCAGTAAGAACTCGTGCGCGGAAATTGAAACGTCAGCATGGATTGGATTTAATAGTTATCGATTATTTGCAATTGCTACAGGGAACAGCAGACAAAAGGAATGAAAACCGAGTGCAGGAAATTTCCGAGATAACACGTTCTCTGAAATCTCTTGCAAAAGAGTTGGATATTCCGGTGTTGGCGTTATCGCAATTGTCTCGTGCCGTCGAAGCCAGAGATGATAAGCGACCGCAATTGGCGGATTTGAGAGAATCAGGTTCCATTGAGCAAGACGCCGATGTCGTAATGTTCGTTTATCGAGAGGAGTATTACGAAGCTCGTCGGGAGCCGTCGCCGGGAACTGATAAGCATGTTCAATGGCTAGATAGAATGTCGAAAGTGTACAACTTGGCCGAGGTGATTTTGGCGAAACAGCGTCATGGCCCTATTGGTACGGTGAGATTGTTCTTCGACGGAAGATATACGAAATTTGATAATTTATCGGATAGCAGAAAGAATGGTTATGAATAAAGAAATTGCGGATATTTTGGATAAAACAGCCCCTCATATTTTAGCTGTGTCCGTCATAAATCTTGATAATGTCGCGAAGAATTACGCGCAAATTAAAGCGGGATTAACTGAAAAAACTCAAGTTGCAGGTGTTATAAAAGCCAATTCATATGGATTTGGCGCAGTTCCTGTCGCAAAGCGTCTGTATAAAGAAGGCTGCAGAATGTTTTTTGTCGCTACTATCGAGGAAGGTATAGAGGCAAGAAACGTTTTAGCAAATGATGCGCAAATTTTTGTGCTAAGCGGATTGTTGGCAGGTACAGAAGATACGTTAACAAATTACGAATTGACTCCAGTTTTAAACAATCCGTATCAAGCGGATTTGTGGATAGCACATGAGACAAAAGTCGGGAAAAAACTCGATACGGTTGTGCATGTGGATACTGGTATGTTCAGAAACGGTTTTTCGCAGGAAGATGCAGAACTTTACAGTAAAAAAATCACGCAAAATCTGAATTTAAATTTCGTAATGAGCCACTTGGCGTGTGCGGATATTCTCGGACATCCGATGAATAAAATTCAGCTTGAAAAATTCAGAACTGCCCTAAAAACTTTTGGCAATCCGAAAGGCAGTTTGTCCGCGACAAACGGAATGTTCCTCGGTTCGGAATATGATTTCGACGTCGTTCGTCCAGGAAAGTCACTGTACGGTTTTTCAATTCGCAAGGATAAAATCGGATCGTTTCTGCCAGTCATGGATGTGTACGCTAGAATTGTTCAAATAAATAAATTAAAAGCCGGCGATACTATCGGTTATGGTGCGACATTTGTTGCCGAACACGATATGACCACTGTCACAATCGGCATAGGATATGCAGACGGCTTTATGAGAAAATTCGCAGGATACGGTCATGGATTTCTCGGAGGGAAAAGAATCCCGATAGTAGGACGAATTTCTATGGATTATATGACGTTAGACGCGTCTGAAGTTGATACGCAATATCTGAAAATGGGCGATTGGGTTGCGTTAACTCAGTCTCCGGATTATACATTAGAGAAATGGGCTCTTGAACTGAACACGTTACCACATGAGGTAGCGTGCCGTTTTGGTCCGAGAGTAAAAAAAGTGTACATTGGAGAGGTATAAATGAAGCCGATAACAACTCTAGGGCATTATACACTGGCAACACTGCAAGAGATTGGATGTGTAGCTATTTTCGCGGCTAGAGGTTTAAAGAGTTGTTTTGTACCTCCGTTTTTTTGGCGAGAGATTTTCCGTCAGATTATGCAAATAGGATTTTATTCGTTGCCGATTGTAGGCCTCACCGCGTTTTTCGCAGGTGTGGTTATCGCTCTGCAAACTTACGTCGGATTTACACGATTTAATGCTGAAGGTGCAGTCGCAACTGTCGTTCTTATCACAATTACTAGGGAACTCGGGCCTGTTTTTGCCGGGCTGATGGTCGCAGGACGAGTTAGTTCGTCGATAGCTGCAGAGTTGGGGGCCATGAAAGTCTCCGAGCAAATAGATGCTCTTATGACATTGAGAGTTGATCCGTACAAGTTCCTGGTTGCTCCGAGAATTATCGCAGGCACGTTAATGCTGCCGGTTCTCGTTTTGATTTGCGATATTATCGGAATTATGGGCGGCTTCTTGATTTCTGTTACTCGATTGGAGTTTTCCACAGGTACGTATCTCGCTCAGACAATACACAATTTCGTAATGATGGACTTAGTATCGGGTTTAGTAAAAGCCGCATTTTTCGGGTTTACGTTAGTTGTATTCGGATGCTACTACGGCTTTAACAGTGCGTTGGGCGCAAGAGGAGTTGGTAATGCAACGACAAACGCCGTGGTGTTCGCTTGTATTTGTATTTTTATTTTAAACAGTTTATTAACAGCAGCGTTTTTCGGAATATGAGTAATATAGTTTTTGATAATGTAAAAAAATCATTTGATAGCGGTTTGCAGGTTTTGAAAGGCGTTTCGCTTACCGTTAGTAAAGGCGAGTCGCATATTATTTTGGGACGTTCCGGCTGTGGTAAATCCGTTTTATTAAAATGTTTACTGAGTATCTTCGAATTATCAGATGGCGATATCTTTGTTGATGGTATAAGTGTCAGAGATAAAAAACGCCGACATGAGTACATGCGGAAATTCAGTATATTGTTTCAGGGAAATGCACTGTTCGATTCTATGACCATTCTCGAAAACGTTATGTTTGGCATCAAACAGCTAGGCAAGAAGACTGCAGAGTGCAAAGACATCGCCAAAGAAAAGTTAGAAGCAGTAGGATTGGATAAAACAGTGTTTGATTTATATCCTGCAGAAATTTCCGGTGGTATGCAGAAAAGAGCGGCCCTTGCTAGAGCTATTGCCATAGAACCTGAAATTCTTCTTTTTGATGAGCCAACTTCCGGGTTGGACCCAATTACTGGCGGTATGATTTGCAACTTGCTCAGAGACACTGTACGAAAACTTAATGTTACAGCTTTAACGATCACCCATGATTTGAAAGTTGCAGAATTTTTAGCAGATAGAGCTTCTGTACTGAATGAAGGAAATATTGTCTGGACAGGACATACCAAGGACATGAAAAATTGCGGCAATGACTTCGTTGAAGATTTTTACCGCGCATCAAACGTAATATTGGATAAAAAACTCAACTAGCGACCTTTTTATAGAGGTTCCTGATAGGCTTGTCATTCTTGTTGTAGCAAATCTGTAATATGTTCTTGATACGACTTATCAATCTCTTCAATTAGTTCTTGTGATATAGATTTTGAACTTAGCAGGCTGTTACTCACTGCATCCATTAACGCCCCCAAAGGCAATGATGCTATGTCGCTAGCTAATTTTTCTAATTTCAGGAAAGCTTTACGCTCTTCGGAAGATAGATTATCTGCTATGGCTTTTATTTCCTCCGCAGAAGGGAAATCATCTACCGTACCTCTAAGATTTTCTTCCTGGTTAGTTGCTGTACATAATCCTACTGTAGTTCCAAGAACAATACCGAATAATAAATAAGTCATTTTTCTCACGTCTTGGTCTCTCACATCTTAAAACCAGAAGCCGAACGATTTAGGAAGAAAAGAGTCGAGTAATCGTCTAAGTTAATTTGATTAATTTTAAAAGGAAGATTACTCGATGAATGAAGAATACACCGAAAATGACGGGAAATACAAGCAGTTATCGGCAGAAGAACGCGGAAAAATTGAAGCATATCGCTCGCTAAATTGTTCGATTTCGAAGATTGCGAGCTTTATAAAACGCTCTAAATCAACGATTTGCGAAGAAATCAAGCGAGGAAAATACAATGGTAGATACACGGCGCGAATTGCTCAAAATAGAGCGGAAAACAGGCGAAGGGAGTCGCATAAACACTCGAAATGGAGGGACTCAAAGCTTTTGAATTTTATCGAAAGGCACCTGAAAATGAGGTGGTCGCCGGAAATCATTTCGCATGAGTTGAGTGAGAACGGAGTAAAATTCAGCCACACGAGCATTTATAGGCTCATCAAAAAGCATCGACCCGAATGGCAAAAATGGCTAGTACACAAAGGGAAAAAGGTGCGGCATAAAACCTCTCCTACCTACAAAATTCTGAATCGCGTGAACATCGAAAAACGCCCGAAAATCGTAGATTTGCGTCGACGTTTCGGAGATTGGGAGGCTGACACAGTGGTTTCATGCAGAGGCGGAAAGTCCTGTCTGGCAGTGTTTGTCGAGCGGAAATCACGTCTCTATCGCCTCGCGAAAATGCAAGACAAAAGCGCGGGGGAAATGCTCGCAGCGACTATC
>JAILGW010000044.1 GCA_024696365.1 Alphaproteobacteria bacterium
TACCATTACGTTAGGACGCTTACGACGCCAAATTTTCAATAGCCGAAAAAAAACCGCAATAAAACTTACGATTAAAGAAATGATTTTTTTATAAGAGAAACGAATTGTATCAAAAACTATTTTGCGCTGTATATCATCGCAGAACACTTCCCCGCGCTTGTCTGTAATCATGCAAACATCATGCCCGTTTTTCTGCAAATCCTTATACAAAGCACAAGCCGGAAATAAATGTCCGCCCGTACCACCTGCACAAACAACTACCTTCAAATCATCCTCAAAACAACATGCTAATTTTAGTTAAACAAATTTATCGTGTCCAGCTTTTTAGAACTGCTATATCCGCTTTACCGAATATTCTCTCTTGTCATTAACTATCCCAGTCATCGTTACTTTTCCAACATTCTCGTAAATCTTTCCCGGAAGCGCCTGATTGTTTCTGAATAATTCATATTCTTCAAAAGAAATTTCTGTTCGATTACTTAACATTTCTCGATTTGCTTTCGCTGTCAGCATTTTATCGTACCCTTTGCTAACAGTTAGGCTGAAATATTCCGCAACACTTCCCGAACCATAACTGAACATTCCTACTCTTTTTCCGTCCATGTTTTCTTTTGTATTATCCAACAAAGAAATCAAACAAATGTATAAAGACGCAGAACAACTGTTACCAATAAGCTCATTATAAATCAATGAGTTATCTATATTCTTATCAGAAAATAATTGCTTACTTGCCTTGCGCGCCATTTTGCAGAACGGAGCATGAAAACATGCATAATCAATATCTTGCTCTGACAACTTTGAGGAAGTTAAATATCTTTCAAAACAAATATCCAACGACTTCAGATAATTATGCGCAGACAATTTTCCATCGAAAAGTGCTTCTGTTGCATACGTTGGTCGCCAAAAATCCATTATCTCGGTTGAATACACTCCGGAATACGGTTCAAACTCGGCGATTCTCGGATCTTTTGATACCACTATCGCAACAGCTGCTCCGCCTTGCGTCGGCTCTCCTGAAGTATTTTTCGAATATTTCACGATATCTGAACCGATAACTAACACCTTAGAATTTGGGTTACATGTTATGTATGCTTTAGCCAATTGCAAGGCCGCTGTTACGGAATAGCAAGCCTGTTTCAAATCAAAAATACGGCAATTATCTGACAGTCCCAAAAAATGGCGAACATATATCCCCGCAGATTTCGACAAATCAAACGAAGACTCGGTCGCGAAAATAACCATGTCAATTTCGTTTTTATTTTCAATTGCGGATAAAGCTTTTTCTGCTGCATCGATAGCTATTGTGACAATATCCTCATTAGGAGGGAAAACCGACATTTCCGTTTGCCCTATTCCAACGCAATATTTTGCGTAATCAACCCCACGTTTTTCCGCCAGAGTCGACAACTTCAATACATATTTTGAAGTAGAAAACGCGATTGCATCTATTCCTATCTTCATGATTTTTGTCTCTCCAACGCGATATGAGTTTTCATCAATTCCCCCTGATTGGTTTGCGCAGCCATAAGAGAAAGTTCCGAGCATAAAACTGCTGCACCAATTATCGCTGCCAACCTCTCAGACGATTTCGGATTTTGCGTATCGCATCCCATCATTTCTAAATTCTGCTGCACAAAATCAAATTGCTTTCCGTTTCCAATAGTTCCAACGATAATATTCGGCATGTTTACAGAAAAATATAAATTTCCATTTCTCACTTCTGCAAAGGTTACGCCTTGCGATGCCTCAACAATATTCGCCGCATCCTGTCCTGTCGCAAGGTACATCGCCAGCAAAATATTTGCATAATGTGCATTAGCTGATCTAACTCCGCCAGCCAATACGCTTCCGATTAAATTCTTTTTGATGTTTAAATCTACAATTCTTTCAGGCGTAGTTTTCAAAACGGACTGACAAACATTATTTGGAACGACGATTTCAGCAGACACACGTTTTCCCCTACCGAGAATGGCATTTACCGCCGACACTTTTTTATCAACACAATAATTTCCAGATATCGAAACATATTTCATGTACGGACATTGCGAAATAATCAGTTTCAAAACCTCATCTGCAGCCGCTGTCACCATATTATGTCCTGCGGCATTTCCCGTTGACACAGACAGCCTTATGTACAGCAAACTACCAACATTCTCTACACGAATTTCTTTGAACTTAGCGAAACGGCTTGTTGATTCCACAACAGAGGCTATTTCTTGCATATGTGATTCTATCCATCCTTTACAACGTAACGCTGCACTTAAATTTTCAGCTTCCAGTATTGAAGAACGTGACATGCCATCATCGATAATTGAAACGAAAACTCCATCCGTTTTTTGCGACACCAACGCGCCACGTTTTACAGAACTCCATAACGGAGTTTCAAACGTAGCTAAAGGAACCGAAACTTCTTTCGCAATCCCGTCATAAACCATCTTGATGGAACCGACAACTTTAGTCGGAATTTTCGTAGCGATGGAAGTATCTTGAAAATCCATAATCGTCCATAATTATTTTAACGATGTAGTATATATTGAATTCGCTGATAAAAACAGATGGTTAGAGGATTCGTCCGGCTATAAAAATTCTGATGGCGCTTCCAATTGAATTTTTTGAGTTCCCTCATGTTCCACGAATTGAAAAGTTGCGACGTGATTACAACAATCGCATACTGTTTTCCAGCAGCTTTCTTCTTGGCCGCAAACAGAACATTTCCAAACGAAAACGACGTGTTTTACATCAAGTGACCGCGACAATACTTCTTGCGCAGATAATGGTTTAGGCTCTTCCAATTTTTCAGCTACATCCACAAGCAATTTCGCAATAAAGTCGTACTGTTCTTTACTGTATGCAACCAGCAAATTTTGAAACGCAGCCTGATACATTTTTTCTTGCACTTCCATTTCTGCTAATCCGAAATATGCAATCCAAGATTCCGGAGCGACGCATGTCAGTTTTTCCGCCAATTTCATTTTATCTTTAATCGATAACTGTTCCCCACATTCGATATATTTCTGAAACAGTTTTTGTGAAGGAGCAATTTCAAAAGTTCTCGCGATAACTTTTTGTGCATCGCGATATTCTCTTTCTTTCAACAAAGCATTTGCATAATGCAGCGATAATGTTTCCAATTGTGGAGCTAGTTTAAATGCTTGCTTAGCCAGATCCTTATCATCAAACAGCAAACTCTTTTCGTATAAAATTACAGCTTGCACTAAATTCCGCTCAGAAGATGATTTTAGAAAATCAACATACTCTTCAGCAGCATCGAACTTTTTGTTTTTTATCGCAATTGAAATCGCCTGTTTTGCGAATCCTTCTGCTTTTGGCTGAACTTTCAAAACTGCATCTAACGCATTCAATGCATCATCATAGGAACCATTTTTTATAGCCAATTGACTTAAACTATAAGCTCCAAACGCTGTATGATTTTCCCTGTTACTTAGGCTATAAAACATAGATTTTGCTTTATGCAAATCTCCGTTCATCAAATTAAGTTGTCCTTCCAGCCAAGAAACAATTGGTATCTCACCCAAAAATTTTTTCGCTTTTTTCAAGCGTCCAGCAACCGCAGAAACGTCTTTCAACAGCAACGCCGAAAATGCTTCTTGCAAACTCTCCAAGCCTTTTTCATGTGCGGGAGCTCCTGAAAAAAAAGAAATAACTTTCTTAAATAACCAAACGCAAAAACTGTACGTATAGCACAAAATTGCGAAAGCCGTCAGCAACACCCACATATGCAGATTAACGACGAAACCCGCAATACTGCATGACACTGTGCCGTCGTAAAAGAATGATCCTCCTATTAAAAACAGGAAAACGATAAATTTTAGAAATGAAACCATTCCGCCAAAAAATCAAAAGCTAAGTTTTTGAAACTCTGAAATGGCCATCCCAATATGTTCTATACCAAACGACAACGTTTCTCTAATGTAATTCACCGCAGCCTGCGCATAGGAAAAAATACTCATATTTCCTGTAAGATACGCTGCAGCTAGAATTAAAAGAATAACAAAAATTATTTTAAGTAACGCTTTTAAACTCTTCATTTTCCTTCTCCATTACAACCTGACGATAGCACATATCCATCTATATCCGAAACTTTTTTTGAATCGACATGTTTTAATGCAACGAATTTGTCCACGTATTTTCTGATATTTTCTGGAATCACATCCGCATTTTTTTCTGCATCACTCAGCAAGTCATTAATTTTTTGCAACAATTCAGCATCATCTGCAAAAACCTCTTTGACTCGTTTTAGCTCTTCATCAACAGCCTCTCCAGCTTCTATTTTATTTCTAAGAGCAAACCATGCCTTCCACTTCGTGCGCAATTTAGAATTATCGTACTGAATCTGTTTTGCTGTTTTGCATTCGTCTATTTCTTTTTTTAGATTTACGATTTCGTTTTTTAAAGATACCAATTCTTCATTCGATACGCTAACGTTAGCGCTTATTTTCTGTTCAATAACATTTGCGTAATCTTGATGAACTTTTTCACACACGAAATAAGAAGCAACGCAACAAATTACCGCAACTATCACCGCTGTCGTCACACAACATATAACACAGGAACACGACTGTTTTGATGGTTCTGCTACTTTTGTTGAAGTCTTTGTCTCTGGCTTCACTTCTGATTTTGGCTTTTCATCGGTCGTCTTTTTTCTCGCCATTGCACTACTCCGCCAACAGCTTTTTCAAAACATCATTCAACAATTGCGGATTCGCTTTGCCTTGCGTTTTTTTCATGCCCTGTCCAACGAAAAATCCGAACAGTTTATCTTTTCCACTTTTATACTCCGCAACTTTATCCGCGTTTTCGGCCAAAATCTCGCGCAATGTTTTTTCAATTTCATCCGTAGACGTAATTTGCTTCCAACCTTTTTCATCAACTATAACAGTCGGAGATTTTTGCTCTTCCCACATCAGTTCCAAAACATCTTTTGCGATTTTTCCCGAAATAACGTTCGTTTTAATCAGCATTATCAATTCCGCTAACGCCTCAGGACTTATACGACTGGAAGTAATATCCGCGCTATTTTTGTTCAGTAACGCAAACAACTCACCCAATATCCAATTGGAAAGCATTTTCGCGACAGTCTTATCGTTTGACTTCGTACTACTTAACGCCTTCTCATAAAAATCCGCTATTTCGATTTCAGAAGCAATTAAGTCTGCGTCATACTTCGGCAGTTCATAATCTTTCTGCAATCTGTTTGATTTTGCATCCGACAACTCCGGAATTGTCTCGCGAATCGCATCTATTCTCGACTGTTCCAACACCAATGGTGGCAAATCAGGATCAGGAAAATATCTGTAATCCTGTGCATCTTCTTTCGAACGCATTGTCCTAGTCTTTCCCGTTGAGCTATCGAACAATCTTGTTTCCTGCTCGACTTCCCCACCGTTTTCCAAAATCTCGATTTGTCTTTCGATTTCGAAATTGATAGCAGTTGCCAAGAATTTTATCGAGTTCACGTTTTTGATTTCGGCACGTGTTCCAAACGGAGTATTCGGACGATGCACTGACACGTTCACATCCGCACGCATACTACCTTCGTCCATATTTCCATCGCACGTTTTCAAGTAACGTAAAATGGAACGCAATTTCCTCAGGAAAGTCGCCGCTTCCTCCGCTGTACGCATATCAGGCTTCGTCACAATTTCCATTAACGCAATTCCCGAGCGATTTAAATCGATATACGTCTTTGTCGGACTTTGGTCGTGAATACTTTTTCCTGCGTCCTGCTCGACATGAATACGCTCGATATTTACTTTCTTCAAAGTTCCATCTGCTTGCTCGACTTCGATATATCCACCTGTCACTATCGGATGGAAAAACTGCGAAATCTGATATCCCTGCGGCAAATCCGCATAGAAATAATTCTTTCTATCGAAGCTCGAAACTTTGTTGATATTACCGTTCAGACCTAGGCCCGTTTTAATTGCTTGATCGATACAGAAGCTGTTCAAAACAGGCAGCACACCCGGCAACGCGGCATCAACAAACGACACGTTTTCATTTGGCGGAACTCCGAATTTCGTAGAGGCCGACGAAAACAATTTCGACTCAGAAATTACCTGAGCATGAACTTCCAAACCGATTACTACTTCCCACAATCCTGAAGATGTCTCAATAAAATTATCCATTATCTTACCTCCTTTAATGTTGGGAAATTTGCCTCTGTTTCAATCACACTTCCAACCTGAACCAATAAATCTTCTCTGAAATGCGGCGCAATCAACTGCAATCCGAGCGGACGCCCCGCCTTATCCAAGCAAACAGGAACTGACATTCCCGGCAGCCCTGCGATATTCGCCGTCACCGTAAAGACGTCGTTCAAATACATCGTCACAGGATCTTTCGGCTCCTCACCAATTGCAAATGCCCCCGTCGGTGTAGTCGGCGTCAGTAAAACATCGACATTTTTAAACGCGTTCTCAAAGTCTTGCTTAATCAATTTTTGAATCTTCAGCGCGCGCATATAGTACGCATCATAATATCCCGCAGACAGAACGTAAGTTCCAACCAAAATCCTGCGTCTGACTTCTTCGCCGAATCCCTCACCTCTCGTATTTTCGTACATTTCATTGAGACTCTTGCCTTCCGCGCGGTATCCATACCTGACACCATCATATCTGGACAAGTTCGCCGACGCTTCTGCCGGAGCGATAATGTAATACACCGGTAACGCATATTTCGAATACGGTAGCGATACATCAACGACTTCAGCTCCCGCCTTCTTCAAGATTTCCGCGCCTTTATTCCAACATTCGACGATTTCGTCTGACATACCATCTACGCGAAACTCCTTCGGAATGCCTATCTTCAATCCTTTTACGGATTTTCCTGCGAACTCCTCGAAATTAGGAACCGGAATATTCGCTGACGTCGAGTCTTTATCGTCATATCCGGAAATAACCTTCAAGAAAATCGCAGCATCCTTAACCGTTTTCGCCAAAGGTCCCGCCTGATCCAAAGACGACGCGAACGCGACCATTCCGTATCTCGAGCACCTTCCGTAAGTTGGCTTTAATCCGACACAACCGACAAACGCCGCCGGCTGACGAATCGAACCGCCGGTATCCGAACCTGTTGCAGCTACGCACAAATGACCGGCAACAGCAGCTGCCGAACCGCCCGACGAACCGCCCGGAACTAATTTCTTCACAGTATCCCAAGGACTAATGACGTTTCCGTAATAACTGGTGATATTCGCCGATCCCATCGCGAACTCATCCATATTGGTCTTGCCGAGGAACACCGAACCTGCATCTAATAATTTTTGCGTCACGGTAGACTCATAAGGTGGAATGAAGTTATACAGCATTTTCGAGCCCGCTGTAGTCCGCACACCCTTTGTTAAAAATAAGTCCTTTATCGCAAGAGGAATGCCCTCCAACTCGCCCGCGTTTCCGCTCGCAATTTTTTCATCTGATTGTTTTGCCGCCGCCAGCGCTTGCTCCGCGCACACAGTAATATAAGCATTGAGATTACTGTATTTTTCCATTCTCTCGAGAAAACATTTCGTTAATTCCACCGACGAAAATTTCTTACTGAGAAGGGCTTGTTTCGTATCGAAAAGCGACAATGTATGCATGTAAAATTCCCCTAACACCAAAGATTGCAGACATTTTAAACGACTATTAGCAAAATTAAAAGATAAGTTTTCGAAGGAACGTACAACTAATAATTCTGTCCGAAAAAAATTTTCGACGTGGCAGATTTTGCAAATTTAACATTTTGTGTTAAGATTTATAACAGTTGATGTTAGAAACAAAATAAAGCCTACATTTCAATTGGTTGCGCGAGTTTCATTGTCCTGTGTTTTCTTGTTGTTCTGATTTTTTCGATGGCATTTGCAATCTCGATAAATGCATTTCCCGTTTTGCGTGGGCAGTATTTCCGGCGTGATATACTCCGCATCGAAATCGTACAGAAAAGCCAGACGTTGCACTCGCTCGAAATACTTCATTTCCTTCGCTGGATTTTCCAAAATCAATACGACTTTCGCGCGTTTTCCCGTCATATTCTGATAATGCAACGCTTGTCCCACTGACTCCGCCCACTTGTTTGCAAAATCAAATTCGACCGCGTGCGTACCCGTCAAACAATCCACTCGCGTATAATCATCGTTGATAAACTCTTCCTCGCCATTGTGCTCCGCCGACCACGCGTGCTGATACGACGACTCACTGTGCAGATGTGCCTCACAACAATTGCTCAAAGACATAACTACAAAAACAACCACTATCAAACTTTTTTGAAGAATATCTTTCACTTACACCTCCATCAGAGTAAATTTTGGATTTTTTGATCGGTTTCTTTCACCCATTGTTTGTACTTTTTAAGCACATCCTCCAAGCAATAATTAATAGCGACTGAATCGTATCCATTTAGTGGATCAACGAATCGATAAAGACGAAGCAATAAATTCGCCCTTTCATCTTTGGCTTCCTTAGGTTCAAAAAACAAACCAACCATGGCGTTATTCGCTTTATATAGGACATAGCGGTCTACAAAACGCCAAGATCTATCATTGCTTACTTTGTATTTCTCCTTTAGCTGTTTGTTCAAATAATCAGCCATCTTTTTAGGATAAACCACGCTGACAACGCATACCTTTTTGTTTTCATCAATAGCCACGCTCACTCGATCTACCGGCAAATTTCCACTACTGAAATCCTCGGGATCTAAAATCAAAACGGTAAGATTCGGTGCTGCGAAAATCTCGGGATTATCCGATAATCTAAACAAATGGAAGTAAGGTTCTTTCCATGTCTTCGAAGGCCTCCCTTCTTTATCTGTAGCAAATTCATTTACGACTTTATACTTGAATCTGATTTCATTTTCTGTCGTTTCGCCCAATTTTATATTATATGGAGCCGGATTTTGTGGCATAGACCGCAGCTTTGCATCTAACTTAGCATAAGTATCACCTCGATATTCCAAAGAAGTGCCGTTTTTATGAACAGAGCACTCTATCTCATTTTTTAATTTTTTATTTTTACATACAATATGATCTTTACCTCGTCTTAACATTGAGTATTTTTTTGCTAATCTTTCACTTATATCTTTAAAACAATCATTGGAATAAAATAAAAGAACAGCTTGTACTGTATTTTTTTTGTCTACCAAAACTATCGCTTTTTGCAAAGAATTTTTTGAATGCAAATTTGAAACATTTAACTGCAACGCCTTAAAATCTTCGAACCCTTTCCTCATTTTCCCCAAATGCGGCATTTCAATTACAATTTCATATTTTTCTTTCAGTTCGTCTTCTGTAGTAGTTCCTATGTTAATTCCTAACGGTTTCAAATCATCGACACCGTCCGATATTAAGTTAGTTAGAGTTTTCTTGTCATTTGTTTTATCATCTTTTCTTGTGGCATCCATTACATAGAAAGATCTCAATAATGTTTTTCCATCTGTTATCTTATCCTTTACTTTATCAGACTCATTATCCGTATATCGTACAGTTAGCTCTTTTTCTGTTTTGTTGAACTGTATCGCAGTGTTAGCAGATTTGTATTCAACAGTAGTTGTTCCTTCTTTCTGCTCTTCTTTACTTAATACGAAATCTTTAGAGATATATTTACTCTTCACATCATCAAACGCGCTCACAGGTGCTCGCAATAAAATGCTATGAACTAATCCGTTTTCATCGCAAAATACGGTTACATCACCTAACGGCAATTCTTTTGTTCCGAAATCATTGGAATCGAAGACATATCCTTTCCAATCTTCTCCGACAAGTTTTTTAAAATACATTATGTATGTAGTCTGATACTTCTCTCCCAAATCCTTTATTGTTGTGCGTCCTAATTCGATTCCGAGAATTTTAAAAGGCTCGGCGGGAGCTTTTTCCGCAATTTTTTCGGTCGCAGGTGCGTTTTTATTGC
>JAILGW010000048.1 GCA_024696365.1 Alphaproteobacteria bacterium
CGTGCAAATTAAAAAACCGCATCCAACAGCGCCACAGGAATATAGACAATGCACAAAAGCACTTATTCCGACAAAGCAAAAAAGCGCAGCACCTATACGCAATAAAATATGCCCTTTAATTTTTGGCGAGAAAATTTCATACGCCATAATTGCATACACCCCGCAACACAATATCGCAAAAACGTATCGAGGAACGAAAAACAACGTAACCACTATCGGAATAAACATAAAAGATGAAACAACCCGTGTCAGAAATTCCTTTTTATCACTGACACCGATAGTTACTGCTTCACTTACCATATCGTCTTTTCCTTTGCGAGAACTCATTTACTATAGCCTTTAAATCATCTTCGTTGAAGTCTGGCCACAACTTATCCAGAAAAAATATTTCGGAATAAGCCAACTGCCATATTAGAAAGTTACTGATTCGCTGTTCGCTTGTCCTAACCACAGCATCAGGATACGGAATACCGTTTGTATCCAAATATGATGCCAATTTGTCCTCAGTAACATCATCAATTGCACATTTTCCGTCAACAATATCTCGAGAAATTTTCTTCACCGCACGCACTATCTCGTCGCGACCACCGTAATTAATAGCCGCAATTGTCGTGAGCGCGGTATTATTTTTCGTTACATCTTCCAGATACTTAATTTTCTCGAATATATCTTTCGGAAACTTTGTCACATCACCAATTGCAACAAACCTAAAATTATTTTGTGTAAAATATTCTCCCGCATCAAACAGATCTCTGAAAAGACCAAATAGCCCTTTCACCTCTTCCTTTGAGCGATTCCAATTTTCCGTAGAAAACGCAAAATACGTCACATACTTTATGCCGTATCGAGGAAGCATTGTCGTTATTTGCTTGACGGTTTCATATCCCTTCTTATGCCCGCTAAGCGCTGTTCCTTTGTGCGCCTTAGCCCAACGACGATTGCCGTCTAAAATAAAAGCGATATGTTCTAACGAATTACCCATTTACACTTTCATTATTTCTTTTTCCTTAACGGACAGTGCCGTATCAATTTTCTTGATATACTCATCCGTAAGTTTTTGAATATCATCCGATAATTTTTTCAGTTGATCTTCAGTAATTTCTTTATTCTTTTCCTGCTTTTTTGCATCGTCCATACCATCACGCCTTACGTTACGAATAGCGATACGAGTTTGCTCAGCATACTTTCCCGCGAGCTTGCAGATTTCTTTTCTTCTCTCTTCGCTCAACTCTGGAATAGAAATTCTTATCAACTGACCGTCTACCATCGGGCTCAATCCGATAGGCGCGTTTCTTATAGCTACTTCTGTCGGCTTAATCAATGACGAATCCCAAACTTGCACCGTCAATAATCTCGCTTCAGGCGCACTAATCGTTCCCACTTGCTGAAGAGGAACCATACTACCATACGCCTCAACCATAATGTTATCCAAAATCGTGACAGACGCGCGCCCTGTTCTCAAACTGCCGAAATCTCTCATGAGATTATCAATCGCGGCATTCATTTTTCTCTTTAAATTATCTAGCATTGCTTTCTCCTTTTTTCAGCATATCACAGAACACTGTCCGTTTCCTGCTATAACTTTCTCCAAATTTCCCGGTTCTTTTATTGAGCAAACAACAATCGGTATATTATTTTCACGAGCCAAAGTCACCGCTGTATGATCCATAACTTTGATATCCTTTTCCAAGACATCTTTATAAGATAGTTTTTCCAAAAATACGGCGTTCGGATTTTTTACTGGATCATCGCTGTACACCCCTGGAACTTTTGTCGCTTTCACCAATACATCGCAATCGGTTTCCAACGCTCTTAACGCAGCCGCCGTATCCGTCGTAAAATAAGGATTTCCCGAACCTGCCGCACAAATAATCACGCGACCTTTTTGCAAATGTCTCAACGCTTTCCGTCTGATATACGGCTCACACACATTCGGCATACTAATTGCCGACATTACTCGACATTGCACGCCTATTTTTTCCAAAGAATTTTGAAATGCAACTGAGTTCATAACCGTTGCGAGCATACCGATATTGTCCGCCGCAGCTCTGTGCATTCCGTAAGCAGCAGCGGAAACACCTCTGAAGATATTTCCACCGCCGATTACAACACACACTTCTACTCCGCTGTCATAGACAGCTTTTACTTCATTAGCGATTCTGTCCACGGTCTTTACATCAAGACCGAACTCCAAATCGCCCATAAGAAATTCGCCGGACAATTTTAAAAGTATGCGACGATATTTCTTACCCATGAGTTTTCTCCCGACTAGCCTAATTGCGCGGCAACCTCCGCGGCAAAGTCGACCGTTTGTTTTTCGATTCCCTCACCGAGAACGAACTTAATAAACCCTTTAACGGTGATTGGGGCACCGATTTCTTTCGCGGCTTCCGCAACCACATCTTTTACCTTGCTGGCACCGTCAATGACATATACCTGCTCAAGCAAAACGACTTCTTCGTAGAACTTTCTAATGCGTCCTTCAACAATTTTTGCGATGAATTGCTCAGGCTTGCCACTGTTTTTAGCTTGCTCAGAAACAACGCTCTTTTCTCTCTCCAACAACGCCGGATCCAAGTCTTCAATTGTCGTAGATTGAGGATTTGCTGCTGCGATGTGCATAGCGATTTTCTTACCGAGCTCCAGCAATTTCGCCTTATCACCCGTTGATTCTAACGCCACCAAAATTCCGATTTTTCCGAGATTCGCAGAAATTTTATTGTGAACATACGAGGCAATTACGCCGTTATTCACGTTCATGTGAGCAACACGACGCAACGTCATATTCTCACCAATAACCGCAATTAAGTTCGTCAACTCGTCTGCCACATTGCGTCCCGTATTCGGATACGCTTTTGTCTTCAACGCTTCAACATCAGCATCACTTTCGCAAGCGATAGCTACGACATCATCGACATATTTCTGGAAAAGTTCGTTTCTTGCAACGAAATCTGTTTCGGCATTGACCTCAATCAAAGAACCTTTTGTTCCATTGACGCAAACACCGACCAAACCTTCAGCTGCAACTCTGCCGGATTTTTTCGCAGCAGCTGCCAAACCTTTTTTGCGCAACCAATCGATAGCTTCCTCGATATTTCCATCGCAAGCGACTAACGCCTTCTTGCAATCCATCATACCCGCACTTGTACGCTCTCTGAGAGCTTTTACGTCTGCTGCAGTAATTTCAGCCATATTCTGCCTCCCGTCTTACTCGTTTACTTCATCTTGAGCTTCAGAAGCTTCTTCCTGCTCTTCACTTGTTTGATCAACAACCGGATTCTCCAACGCACCAACATCAACGCCAGCTGACGTCAATCCCTTCTGGATACCTTCGATAACTGCGTTTTCAATAGCTGTGCAGTACAAATCTATTGCTCTGGTGGAATCATCGTTTCCTGCAATAGGATAATCGACCAAAGTTGGATCTGAGTTCGTATCGCAAATACCGATAACAGGAATTCCCAACACGCGAGCTTCTTGCACCGCCGTCTTATCCATCGTTACGTCCAAAACGAACAACAAAGAAGGAATGCCGCCCATGTTACGAACACCGCCGAGAGCCTTATTCAACTTTGCGATATCTCTTTCGGTATTCAAAATCTCTTTTTTCTTCAGTGTAATGTTTTCATCCTGAAGTCTGTTCTCCAAAGTCTCCAATTTTTTAATGGACCTTGAAACAGTCTTCCAGTTCGTCAGCATACCACCGAGCCAACGATGATTGACGTAATACTGACCGCAACGTGCTGCCGCTTCAGCAACTCTTTCCGTCGCTTGCCTCTTCGTTCCGACGAACAAAATACGACCGCCGCTCGCTGCAATATCAGTCGCGACTTTTATCGCTTCTTGCAACATCGCATGAGTCTTGTCCAAGTTGATAATATGAATTTTATCTTTTGAACCAAAAATATAAGGCGCCATTTTCGGATTCCAACGACGTGTTTGGTGACCGAAATGTACACCTGCCTCTAATAAATCTTTAATCGAAATGTTTTGCATAATACTCCTCTTTCTTCGGTTAAAACAGAGAAAATCAGGCTCACCCCAACTTCCTCACCTCCGCAGAAACTAACGCCGAAACTTTCGGACCGAACGGACATTTAAACTCTAAACGCCCATTTCTGCGTGCGTACGAAACATTTATACACACAAATCACAAAAAACTCAACGCGAATTAAAAATAGAAATCGAACAGAAGGAAAGCAAAAAAGACGACGTTGTTACACGCCGTCTTGCAATTGCAAATTCTTGTTTGCTTGCGCTTTATTTAGTTATTGATGTTACATCAAGACCTTTGTTTTTTGCTGCATCGCGTAAAGCCTCTAATCCTTTTTCAGTGACGTTATTTGTCTGAAAAATAAATCTTACTAATGAACTATTGCCCTTTATTCCATCAGCAATAGCTTTTGCACTGTCATCTGTCAATGCCGTCCCTATGATAAACAATAACTTTAGAGTAGTTGATTTTTTCAATAAATCCACTATCAAACCACCCTCTCCATCTTCTACTAACGGATTGCCGTGATACTGGTGATCTAAACGATCTCCAATAATCATGATCTCCTCCAGTTGCGCACTAGGCTCACAGCAAGCTTTAAGTATAATCTTCATTCCGTTCGCTTCTATATCACAATTAGCAAATCCAAAGCACTTCATTTCTCCACTAGAGATGCATTTCGCTATTGCCTGTGCCGTTTCTATTTCAATAGTTGTTTTCAAACAGTGTATTCGCCTAATACCTGCCTCATTAGCTTTTTTCCAACCTTCCTCAAAATCCTGTTTTGTTAGGAGCCCATCATTCGTCCCAAATAACAATGGACTTATAGTGACTTCAGCTGTTTTTTGTTGTTTCAGGAACAGGCGCACTTCCCATTGCATTGTCAGCACCAAGTAACATAGATATAGTGGCTACAGCGGCAGCCAAACGAGTTTTATAGTTTTGCATTATACCATCCTCTTTGTACTAAACCCAACGACACTATGCGTAGCATAACGTTTTTAATATGTCAATTATTTCCAAAAACTTAATAAAATTTAAACACAAAATCTACTTCTAATCGCCTTCTCTAACAAATGTATACATCGTTTGATTGTTAGAGTGTGTTTTTTTCAAAATTCCTTGTTTCACGCCGCTTGCTAAATCTCTGCTTGCCGTAGCTGTTGAAATTTCCGGAAATATTTTCATGTAGTCAGCTCTTTTGAAGACAGTCAGTAAATCTCGCGCGTAGTTCAATCTGGATTCAAAATTATTTTCGATGCTTGGTTTAAGTTTTAATTGCTTAATAGCCTCTTTGATTATTTTCAGCATAAATTCTACAAAATCTTCCGAACTTCCTTTTTCATCACTGCGTCGTAATGCCGCATAATACTCAGGCTGAAACCTTTCTAATAATTCCTCTATACAGACCAATTTAAATATCGGATGCAATTTAGCAAGAATCAATTGCTGCCATAAACGTCCCATTCTGCCGTTTCCATCACAGAAAGGATGTATAAATTCAAATTCATAATGAAAAACACACGATTTTATCAGAAGACTATCGTCTGATTCCTGCAGG
>JAILGW010000086.1 GCA_024696365.1 Alphaproteobacteria bacterium
ACAAAGAAATTAACATTTGAAACCTTTTCTTTCATGAACAAGGCAATTTCTTTATCTAAGATACTGAATCGATTGTCATTGTATTTCGTGTGTTTTTGGGCGTGTTTTGATGTTTTATAGGTTAATAAAGTGATATTGGTATTGTAACGTTCAGTTACGCTAGTCATACTCAGCGAAAATTCAGTAGGGTATAGTAACGTACTGTTTCGCAGAAAAGCACAGGTATAAGCGCATTCCTCAAGCAGAAAATTTATGCAAGAATTAAAATTATACTCTCCTTTGTATGCTGAAACAGAAGCATCTGAAATTACAGCGTCTCTGAAAGCTCTTATAATACGACTGTCGTCGCCACCTCCGTCGAAATCCAGTTTTATTTTACCAAACCATTCTTGAAATTCCGGCATCTTGATATTCTCAGCCCAAGACGCAAACTCTGTATTCACCTGAAGGTTTTTTATCGCAGCTTCGTTATTCATATACCATATAGTGTGGGCATCAGAGTAAGTGGCGAACTCTGGAATGCAATGTCTGTATAAATATGACGCATCTGTGATTATCAACCTTTTTATTTTGCTTCTGATTTCAGGTTCATTTAAGGTATTTACTAAATCTTCAAACCCCTTTTCTGTTTGCGAAACCGAGCCGTAAGAGACGACGAATTGTAACTCTACGCTATTATCAGGAACTTGCGTCCAAAAATCTGCAGCTCCACGTCGCCACTTAATCTTTCTGATTTCTTCCATTATCTCATTTCCTAACCTATATTACAGCAAACTGTCGGTGATAAATGATTATTGGCGTTTTGCTTTAAATTGATAAAAGATAATCAAAATAGTAACCGTTCCGCACGTAATGAAAGACAAAGCAGACCCGATTAATAAAATATAATCATCATGAATATAAGCATGCAAAACGGTAAACAACTGAATCATATTAAAGCCGGAAAATGCCAGTAGCGACTGTCCCTGCGCATTTTTAGCCACGTATATTTCTCTTGCTTGAGGAATAAAAAGCAATGCATTAATAAATAATCCACAAGCGAAAACAAACTCAACAAAATGCGTAAAACAACTACTTTCCATAACATCTCTACCACCAAAACACAATCGCAGGTTATCGCATTTTGATAATCGGCACAACTTAATATTAGACGATAAAACGTCTATTTTATTTTCGGATACTTATTCGGACGTTGCAGGTAGTACTCTATAATAGGATTATCGTTTTCTATCACGACAAAGTTCGTGAAATATTTTTGAGTGAAACCGCCAGCTTTTTCGCGCTTTTTCTCTTGTGCTTCTGATATTTCCGAGTCAGTAATTTCGAGTGCGTTTGTCAGAGCCTGAACAACTTCTCGCAAGTCAGCCAATTCATACACCAACTTATCTCGATTTTCTTCCTCCGCAACCTCTTGCGCTTCCTCAATGACTTTTTTCCGTAATGCCCTTATATAATCCGCCTGATTCAATTTTTTATAATCGACCACAATGCCGGCAGACTTCATTTCTTCAACTCTTTTATCCCGCACTAGAATATTCGTCTTGAACCTTTGATACATAAAAAGATTATCCGCATAAAACTGCGTTTATTATAAGGTATTTCATATTCCGAATGAATATCAAATATGCAAATTAATCCCGCCGATTGTCCTTTAAAAACCCGCTCTGTTAACTCGTTTCATTAATAAAATATTTACTTTTAAGGAGTATCCTAAAAGTATTTTAAAGAAGAGGATAAAAGTGAAAAAGATTTTATTATCGTCGGTAATGATCGCTGCGATGTCAGTTTTTATACAGGACGGCAGTTGTGGATTAAGAGATTGGTTCAGAAGCAAAATACATAAGCCACAGGTGGAGAGTACGGAGACTTATTCAAAAGAAGCTAACTCCAGAAGTCATGCTACCAACGATAGAAGCACAACACATTTCCCAAAAAACATTTCACCTCAAGACGTTTTAAAGGGAATTAAAAGCTTCTTTCATTTAATAAATCAGAAAGGGAATCTATCAAAACAACCCTATATAGCTGGAAAACTTTTAAGCAAGTTAAATGAGGCGTTACGTAAGACGCCGAATTTGATTAATAATCCGGATACTTTAGCCGACGTTCAAGGTTTTTTACGTTCAAATGCGCAAGGCAACAAACCATCTAACAGTGAGGCTGAAAAACTCTTAGAAAAGCTGGGAAATGACGAAACAGGTATTGAAATTTCTTCTCAAAGAGAAACTCCGCCACCGACGCCGCCACAACAGATTAATAAACATGCTTCTACATCGGCAGTTACAGAAAGTGCTGATGTATATGAGTTGCCTGTCAGTGATACAGAAGAAGGCAAGACACAAGAGTCTGAAGAAGAAACTCCACCACCGACGCCGCCACGTGATCGGGTTCCCAACGTAACGGAAGATGAAGAAGAAACTCCGCCGCCGCCACCTTTACCGCGTGATCGAAATACTGTAAGAACCAACTCCTCTGATAGCGCAGAAGATGAAAATGTGGCTGATTTAACCAAAGAAGAAGAGTCAAATTTATCAGCGTCTGTAGCACCTGTGGCTCCATCTGCGCCTATAGCACCTGTAGCACCACCACCACCTGCACCTCCGGCCCCAGCAGCACCTGTAGTGTCTCCAGCTCCAGCGGCGCCACAAGCCGTGCAGCAACAGAGACCTGGAGGAATTACTGCAGCAGACATTCGAAATGTTAAACTGAAAAAATCAGATAATTCTACTACCAAGGATGCTCCGGCGACGCCAACATCACGGGATAATTTGCTAAAGGAAATTCAAGGTAGCTCTGTTGCTAATCTTAGACACGTCGATAAATCCCCTTCTAGTAGACCTAGATCAGCCAGCACTGGAAGTTTAACGTCACCTGAAACTCCAAATCAAGCAAGTTTAGCAAGATCATTATCGGACAGTGTATTGCTGCGAAGAGCCGCAATGAGGGAAGACGACGACAACGAACAGGATGATGACGATGAATGGGATTAATCTTCAATAATTCAACAGTGTTCGTTTTTACGGACACTGTTTCGTCTTAGTTTGTGAGAATTATACGCCTCTGTAGAAATACGGAGGCGTAAGTTTATTTGAAAGGATAAAAACGGTTCTTTATCTGCTAGGTGTTTACTTGTAAAATGAGACAAAAAGAAAGGTGAGGTATATGTTATCATTTGATTGCGATTATGTAGCAGGAGCGCATTCTGAAGTTCTGAAAAAATTAGTTGAAACGAATATGAAGCCCTTGAGCGGGTATGGCGAGGATATTTATTGTAAAAGTGCACGCGAAAAAATCAAAAAAGCGTGTAATTGCGAAAATGCTGATGTGTACTTTCTTGTGGGCGGCACTCAGGCGAATTTAGCAATCATTTCTTCTTTACTCGATTCTTACGAAGGTGTAATTTCCGCTGATACCGGACATGTCAATGGACACGAAGCAGGGGCAATTGAGCATACGGGACATAAGGTCATTGCTCTTCCGAATCATGAAGGCAAAATTTCTGCGGAGGAAATCGAAAAGTACATCAAAACTTTTTATGAAAACGACAGTCATTCACATATGGTTTTCCCTGGAATGGTCTACATTTCTTATCCAACTGAATACGGAACTTTGTACTCCAAAAACGAGTTGGAAAAAATTTCAGCGGTCTGCAAAAAATATGAAATTCCATTTTTTATTGACGGTGCACGACTTGGATATGGTTTGATGTCGAAGGAATCTGATGTGACGCTTTGTGACATTGCTAAACTTTATGATGTTTTCTATATTGGCGGAACAAAAGTTGGAGCATTGTGCGGAGAAGCGGTTGTTTTTACGAAGAATAATGCGCCGAAGAATTTCGTAACGAGAATCAAACAACACGGGGCGTTACTGGCAAAAGGGCGTTTGCTCGGAGTACAGTTTGATGCACTGTTTTCAAATAATTTGTATTTTGAAATCAGCAAACATGCGATACAAATGGCGGAAAAATTGAAATCAGTACTGACGGGAAAAGGGTATCAATTTTTTCTGGAATCGCCAACTAACCAGCAATTTGTTATTCTAGAAAATAGCAAAATGGAAGAATTGCGGAAAAATATTTCATTTTGTTTCTGGGAAAAGTACGATGAGACGCGTTCTGTCGTGAGATTTGCTACGAGTTGGTCGACGGCAGAAGCAGATATTGAAGCGCTGAAGACTTTTTTGTAGAGATAAAAATGCATAAATTTTCGATGATAAATACGCGGGAGCGTCCGTATTTAAAATGGCTAAAAGACGGAGTTAAAACCGCGGAAGGTCGAGTAAATACTGAAAAATACCAGAAGATTAAAATCGGCGATGAGGTAACGTTTACTGATACCAAGAGCGATGATTTCATCAGAGGTATCGTTACCTTCAAACATCAGTATGTCTCGTTCGAAGAAATGTTAAAAACGGAAGGCGTAAAAAACATGCTGCCGTTTTTAGACGATTCTGATTTGGAAAAAGGCGTGCAAGTATACGAAAACTTTCCGGGAGCAGAACGCGTACGAAAATTCGGCTGTGTCGCGATTGGAATTAAAGTCACGGAAGCAAAATTAAGAATTGCTAGTGCGTGTTCGTATAAACCATAATGTTATATACAAAATTTATGATTTCTCTCTTTATGTTGAACCAGGCATTTTTGATAAGCACGGATAGCGTTCTTATTTTATTAGGAGTTGCGGATATCTTTATTTGCGAGGGAAGACCTCTTTGCTTAACTATGCGTGGTTCTATTCCGAAAAATTTGATATCGAATTCCCAAGTTGCTGTATAATAGTGATCAAATGGCATTTTTATCGGATAGAATTTTTGCAGGTATTGTCTCGCAGCGTATCTGTTGAGCAAATAGCACCCTGCATCTTTTACATTAGTAAGATAGCCCACGAAATCTTTTGCGACTTTAATCGGCATTCCATGATGAATAAGCTCCAATCCGATAACATCCCAGAGTTCCTTATGATATATTACGTTTTCTACTGCGTCACGTAATTTATCTGCATCAAATTCGACATCATCCTCAAAAATTATCGCGAATTCATTCTCAGATTTTAAAAACTCACGTAATGCTTTTTCGTGGCTTAGCGAGCACCCTATCGTTCCCAATTCCGGATACATTTTGAAATAATCTTTGTAAGTCTCTTTATCGACAAAATCGAGACGGTCACCTAAACTTCTTCCGTCAACAGCGGCAATTCTTTGAACAGGAAAGCCTAGTTTTTCGATAGCAGGTAGAACAATATTCAATCGTTCGATAGCTTTATCCATGTTAATCAAATAAGAACCGACCGCTCCTTTTGTGAAGCTTGTATTTTCTTCAATAGGACTGTTATATGAGTCGTTAAATAAATAATTGAACAAGATGTCCTCTAAATATCTTCCAGTTCGCAAAGTATAGGAGCATGATCTGACGGACGTTCATACTCTCGCATATCCCTCAATACTCTTCCACTTTCAAAAAGTTTATGAGCTTTGGGCGACAAGTAAAAATGATCCAATCTGAAACCGTTATCCTTTTTGAAATCACGCTGGCGGTAGCTCCACCACGTATAACCATCCTTTTCAAGTTCATCTGTGTAACCAACACTCCGCAATTCTGCGATTGCTTGTCGTTCTTGCTCTGAAGCCGCGATTCCATCATATCCCTTAATATAAATATCACAAGGATACGGACCGACGTTAAAATCTCCGCCCACGACAAAAACTTCATCTTTAAAATTCGCAAACTTATCCTTTAAATCTTTCAAAAAATCTAATTTATAATAGTAAGCGTCTGCCCCGATTTCCTGTCCATTCGGAACATAAACAGAAGCGACGAAAACACCACCGGTGAACGCCTCTATGTATCGAGCTTCTTCGCAAAATGAACTGTCGACTTCTTCAATAATATGTTTTGAACAAATCGCAACACCATTGCGTCCTTTTTGCCCTTTGACCGCTATGTTATAGCCACAATCTTCAATGTATTCATACGGAAACAGAGCATCTTCAACTCGAGTTTCCTGCAGAAGAAAAACATCAGGCGAATATTCACTTGCGGCTTCTAGAAAATTTTCCATTCTTGCTCTGATTGAATTTACATTCCAGGATATTATTCTCATATCGTGCTCACTGACTTCACTTTTATATATCATAATAATTGTATATAATGAAGGCGCTTTTCTTGGGGATGAAAATGACTGTGGAAATCTGTCCATCAATGTTATCAGCTGACGCGACAAATCTCGGAGCAGAGTTGAAAGCTGTAGAAAAAGCTGGCGCGAACGCGATTCACTGGGATATTATGGACGGTAATTTTGTTGAAGCAATTACCTTTGGCGCGCACGTTGTAGCGGCTCATCGCAAATTGACTTCACTGAGATTCGATGTGCATCTTATGACCGAACATCCGGATACACATTTGGATAGCTTCATTAAGGCAGGAGCAGATATAATTTTCGTGCATCCTGAAACGTGTAACCATTTGCATCGGACAATTGACACAATTAAATCTGCCGGTAAAAAGGCTGGCATCGCGCTGAATCCAGCGACTAATATTGATTGTTTAAAATATTGTAATGTCGATTGTGTTTTAGTAATGTCCGTTAATCCAGGACGTTCCGGACAAAAATTCATTTCATCACAATTAGAAAAAATAGCCCAAATAAAAAAGCTGTTTTCGCAATTAAAGATTTGTGTTGACGGAGGAATTACCGACTCAACTATTCACGCATGTGCAGAAAACGGAGCAGAAAGTTTTGTAACCGGTTCATTTTTATTTGGCAATTCCGATTATACTAAAGCCGTCAATTTACTGAAAGCCCGCTGTTAGCATGATGAGTTTTTCGGGTATTACATCAGCGATAATCAGAAAGATAAAAACAAGTTATTCGAAGTTTCACATTTTCGCATCGAAACTGCCGTTTTATTCTTTGACGTTAATTTCTTCGAATCCCGACAGAATTTTCAACAAGTTGAATTTATCTTTTCCATCTGAATACTCAATTGATTTGATAACCCAAAGTCATATCGTGGTGCTGAAATGTTCAGGAAAATCCATTTTTATCAGAAATATTCCAAAAATACTTTTGTCATCTTCTATCAGTACAATTGAAAAGGCTGAATTGCATAGTTTCGGTTGGATTTCATTATTAAATTTAGATGCCGATAAACAATGGCGATTAATGATTCGCAATCACATTAAGTTCTGGATGAGCCATTTTAAATTTTCTGATGATATCGCCTGGAGTACTCCTGTAACATCTGAGCGTCTTTATAATTGGATAGTTCAATACAACCTCATTTCAAAAACATCAGATATAAAATTCAACGACATGCTCGTAAAAAGTATTTCTAGACAATTCAAGTTATTACGACGTCAGTTGTATTTGCCGCTAAAAATGACGGAAAAAACTTCTTTAATACGAGCATTAGCTGTGACTGCTGCTGCAATAAACGATGCAAAAACCGTTCAGTTATGTCTTAAAGAATTACAGCATAATCTAAGGACAGAACCTGTTGAAAAGTCCAATTATTCCACCCAAGAATTACTGAAAATTTTGAGAAATCTCGTTGATATTCAAGCTGTAATCTCAGCAGGCAGAAAAAGTATTCCAACTGTTGTAACAAATACCATGGCGAAAATTGCTACGATAATACGGCAGATTCGTCATCCAGATGGAGGAATCAGTATATTTAAAAGTGAATTTACTCCATCTGCAGAATATGTGGATGCGATTTTATCTCACGTCGAAAATGCAAAATTTCAAGACTTCAATGCTGGCTATCTGACATTGCGTACTTTTGAAGGAACCACGTTTATCAACTTAAATGATAAATATTTTCCTATAGAATTTAGCTTCGGTATTCAGCGAATTGTCCTTGGTTCATATCTTTATTTTACTGACAGAAATTTAAATTTTTCAAATACTGTAGAGATTAAACATTCAGTTATCAAAGAGAAAAGCAATGTTTGGTTTTCCGGAAATTCTCGTTTTAAAATCAATGACGCTAACGTAAATTTCGAAAAAAGTATATACATAAATAATCTCGGAACAGATATGCGGTGTGAAGAAAAACTGTCAGATAATTCTCTTAACGTCATTCACTATATTATATTGCCAAGCGATGTTGAGATAACGCCTCTTGAATATCAAAATGGTTTCTTCATGGATTTAAGATCAGGAATTCGTTGGTGTTGGAGCTTTGATAAAGACACGAAATTGTCGTTCGATTTTGAAAGAAATGCGATACTGAACGGAAAAAAGGTTAACGTCACGTTGCTTTCAATTACTACATCTGAAAAAAATTTCCTTCGTTGGACTCTTAAAAAAATATAAAAAACTTGACTTTTTGTGTTTTTAGTATTATATATGCATACGTTAATGGTGATAATGTCATTGACCTAATGAAATGCCTATTTGGGTTTTGTTAGTTTGTTATGTAGAATGCTCATGTGAGGTTTTGCGGTTTTTTATTTGCCTATGAAAGGGGATAATTATGAGTAAAGTCATTGGTATAGATCTCGGTACAACAAACTCTTGTGTTGCTATAATGGATGGTGGGTCACCTCGTGTTATAGAAAATGCCGAAGGAGTGAGAACGACACCTTCTGTGGTCGCGTTCACTGATAATAATGAAAAATTGGTAGGTCAAGCGGCAAAACGTCAAGCCGTAACGAACTACAAAAATACGTTTTATGCTATTAAAAGATTAATCGGTCGTAAGCACAACGATCAGTATTTGAGCAAATACAGCCCTGCTTACGATATCGTCTCGTCTGATAACGGAGACGCTTGGGTAAGTTCAAGAGGAACAAAATACAGTCCAAGCCAGATAAGCGCGTTTATCTTGCAGAAAATGAAAGAATCCGCTGAGAACTTTCTCGGAGAAAAAGTAACCGAAGCAGTTATTACCGTTCCTGCATACTTTAACGACGCGCAAAGACAAGCGACAAGGGATGCCGGAAAGATTGCTGGATTGGATGTTTTGAGAATTATTAACGAACCGACGGCAGCAGCACTTGCTTATGGTCTGGATAAAAAGAGTTCAGGTTTAATCGCAGTGTATGACCTTGGTGGTGGTACATTCGATGTTTCAATTTTGGAAATCGGTGATGGCGTTTTCGAAGTAAAAGCGACAAACGGTGATACCTTCCTCGGTGGTGAAGATTTCGATAAGAGAATTATCGATTTCTTGGCTGACGAGTTCAAAAAAGAAAATGGTATCGATTTAAGAAACGACAGCATGGCTCTGCAAAGACTAAAAGAGGCAGCTGAAAAAGCGAAAATCGAATTGTCCAGCTCTATGGAAACTGAAATCAATCTTCCGTTCATTACAGCAGATGCCTCAGGTCCAAAGCACTTAGCCGTAAAATTAACCAGAGCAAAACTAGAAGCCTTGGTTGACGATATTATTAAAAAGACCATGGAGCCTTGCAAAGCAGCGTTGAAAGATGCAGGTATTACAGCGGATAAAATCGATGAGGTTGTTCTTGTCGGTGGTATGACTCGTATGCCGAAAGTTATTGAGTACGTAAAGAATTTCTTCGGAAAAGAGCCTCATAAAGGCGTCAATCCTGATGAAGTCGTTGCGGTTGGAGCAGCGATTCAGGGCGGTGTTCTTAAAGGCGATGTAAAAGACGTTTTGTTATTGGATGTTACACCGTTATCTCTCGGTATTGAGACGTTGGGCGGTGTGTTCACTCGTTTGATTGACAGGAATACGACAATTCCGACGAAGAAAAGTCAGATTTTTTCAACGGCGCAGGACAACCAAAGTGGCGTGACGATTAGAGTGTTCCAAGGTGAAAGAGAAATCGCGGAGCATAACAAGTTGCTCGGTCAGTTCGATTTAACTGGAATTCCTCCAGCACCACGTGGAATGCCGCAAATTGAAGTCACTTTTGATATCGACGCAAACGGTATCGTTCATGTGTCGGCGAAAGATAAAGCGACGAATAAAGAGCAGGCTATAAGCATCAAAGCTTCAGGCGGTCTGAGCGATGAAGAAATCGATCAGATGGTTAAAGATGCTGCGGCTCATGCTGAGGAAGATAAAAAGCGCAGAGATTTGATTCAAGAGCGCAATATGGCTCAGGAGATGGTGAACAGCGCGAATAAAATGCTGACAGAGCATGCGGATAAAATCTCCGAAGACATGAAATCGGAAATCAAAGCAGCTATTGAAGACACGCAAAAGGTTTTGGAGAGCGAAAATATCGATGAGATAAAAGAGGCTTCAACAAAACTCATGAATGCGATGTCTAAGGCAGGCGAAGCTATTCATAAGTCAGCGCAAGACGCTTCTCAGCAACAACAAGGCGCGGCGGAACAGCCAAAAGATGACAATGTAGTCGATGCTGATTACAAAGTGAAAGACGAAGATAAGTAATTTCCGTCTCCGAGAGCGTACGTTTAGGCGTGCGCTCTTTTTATTTGAATAGGAACGATTATGGACTATTATTCAACACTCGGTGTCTCTAAATCCGCTACTGACGATGAAATCAAAAAAGCCTACAGAAAGTTAGCGATGAAATATCACCCTGACAGAAATAAGGGGGATAAGACAGCTGAAGAAAAATTTAAAGAAGTTAATGAAGCCTATGAAACGCTGAAAGATCCGCAGAAAAAAGCGGCTTATGATAGATACGGTCATGACGCTTACAAAAATGCGGCAAGCGGAGGCGGATTTGGCGGAGCAGGCGGCGGATTTTCTTCGCAAGGGTTCAATTTTAACTTCGGAAGTGACACCGGCTTTTCTGATATTTTCGAGGAATTTTTCGGCGGTGGCATGGGAGGTGCCGGTTCTCGCTATGAACGTACAGAAATGCGAGGCAGTGATCTTCGTTATGATACGACCATTACTTTGGAAGATGCATTCCGCGGAAAAGACATTGAATTAAAGCTGAAAACCAACGTCAAATGTGATAAGTGTAACGGCACAGGATCCGCAGACGGCAAAAAACCGAAAGTCTGTCCGTCATGTCACGGAACGGGAAAGATGCGTTTCTCACAGGGATTCTTTACAGTAGAAAGAACGTGTTCAGCATGTAACGGCACCGGACACATTATCGAAAACTCTTGCACAGAATGTCGTGGAGCAGGCAGAGTTTCCAAGTCCAGAACGATTAACGTCAAAATTCCAGCAGGTATTGAAGACGGAGCAAGAATTCGTCTATCGGAAGAAGGAGAAGCCGGTATTCGCGGTGGTAGAGCTGGCGACTTGTACATTTTCGTAACAATAAAACAGCATCCGCTTTTCAGACGAGAGGGATCGTCGATACATTGCGATGTGCCAATTTCTTTCGCGACAGCAGCTCTTGGCGGAGAAATAGAAGTTCCGACAATAGATGGAAAGAAGGCTGTTGTAAAAATTCCAGCGGGTACCCAGTATGGACAAATGCTGAAACTTCGCGGAAAAGGTATGCCGATTATCCGCAGTTCGTTGCGCGGAGATATGTTTGTACACGCGATAATCGAAACTCCGGTAAATCTGACAGATCACCAGAAAGAATTGTTGACGGAATTCGATAAGGATAACACTTCTCATCCGAAATCCGACGGATTTTTTGCGAAAGTGAAGGAGTTTTGGCAGGAGTTGTGAAAGCGTATTACTAAACAGCTCCCCTTCCCTGCTCAAATATAGCAGAGTCAACAGCAACAAACGCTGTTAGGAGTGTTTGTCACAGATCCAGTACTTTCCAGCCCGGATTTTCGACGTAATTCTTTACGCATGATACGAATTCTGACGCTTGTTTGGTATCAGCTATTACGTGATCATATGATAGCGAAATGTACAACATCGGACGGATTTCCATGCCGTTATCTGTCGCCACTGGTCGATTGTGCATTTTGTGTACGCTCAATGTTGCGACTTGCGGAGGCGTTAATAAATCAGTGCCGAGCAGTGATCCATATATTCCAGCATTTACAACGGTAAACGTACCTCCGGAAACCTCCTCTACAGACAGAGTGCCCTCTACAGCCCTTCTGGACAACGCAATCATTACCTTCTCAATTTCGGCGATGG
>JAILGW010000068.1 GCA_024696365.1 Alphaproteobacteria bacterium
GACTCTGCAGGAACGCTCTCGTTTGGCGGTTGCTGAATTTCTTGTCATTCGTTAGTCGTATTTTGCTCTTCAATTGGTGTCGTAGCGTCTGTAGCATACACTCCGTCTATCAGAAAAATTCCAATGAAAATCATCAATAAAATTTTTAATTGAGTACTTTTTATCCCGTTTCCGTGCATTATTCTCTCCTTGAAATTTCCTCACTTACAATCGACAGAATCTCAAAACATCACCTCAAATTCTTTCTGAAAAACTCGACAATTTTCTTAAACGGAATTTTCTCGAGATTATCGTACAAATCAACGTGATTGGCGCCTTTGATTATCAGCAGTTCTTTATTTTTTCCCTTCAATTTTTTAAATGCATCTTCGCTGAAATATCTGCTGTGAGCTTTTTCACCGTGAATCATAAGCACAGGACTGCGAATTTCGTCGCTATAAGCCAAAATCGGCATATTAATCAATGAAAGTGACGAAGTCGTTTTCCAACCTCCGTTTGATCCTATAGAACGCGGATGAAATCCTCGAGATTTAGACTTGTAATACCCAACGTAATCTTTCATGAACTGAGGTGTTGAATCTGTCAACTGATCAGGATTCGGCAGTCCCGGAGATTGCACATAGCTTCCGTTTTTGAAATCTTCGGTACGCTGAGCATTCAATTTTTGTTTCATTTCATAACGAGCGTTGTCATCGATAGAATCATTGTAGCCTCTCGCACTGACTCGCGTCATGTCATACATCGTTGATGTAACAGTTGCTTTGATGCGTGTATCAATTGCTGCTGCGTTTAGAGCAAATCCACCGAATCCGCAAATTCCCAAAATTCCGATTTTTTCAGCATTGACGTTCGGATGATTACTCAAGAAATCGACTGCGGCACTGAAATCTTCAGTATTTATGTCAGGAGACGCAACATGACGAGGTTCTCCGCCACTTTCTCCTGTGTAAGAAGGATCAAACGCAAGAGTTATAAATCCATTTTCTGTAATTGTTTGAGCGTAACGCCCTGAAACTTGCTATTTTACTGCACCAAAAGGTCCGCTGACAGCGATTGCCGGCAGCTTTCCCGATGCATTTTTCGGCATGTATAAATCGCCGACCAAAGTTATTCCGTAACGATTTTTAAAACTGACTTTTTTAATCTCAACTTTGTCGCTCTTTACGAAAGTTTTATCCCAACTTTGATTTTCAATTGAATTCATTGCGCATCCCCCCAAAATTAAAGGTAAAATCAAACTCGCTACATATATTTTTGAAAATTTCATATTGTTATTCCTACCATTTATCAGAAACTAACTCCCCGCTATTCTCCTTTATAGCAAACGAAGATTAAGAAATCGTTAATCTCCACAAAAATAAGGCTTTTCAATTTCAAACAAGACAAACCATCACTCAAAAACTGCTGATTCGTATTTTTTTTATGTATTGGACTTGATTCACAACTTGAAGTTGCGCATTTTGGATAGAACACAACCGCGCATAGTTATCTGGAGTGAAATATATGAAGAAAATAATTTTTGTTTTAGGAATTGTAGAGGCAGCGTGTGTGCACATTACAGAAGGAAGTGCATATATATATCCCAATAAAGTATCGCTATTGTCTCCACCATCAAGAGATGCAGGGCAAACCTATCCTTATGGTACTCCGCTCACAACAGTGAGAAACATGGAATTAGCCGATGAGTTATGTGATATCGATTCCCTAACTCAAAAAGTTACAGAACTTCAAAAGCAAATGACGGACTTGAGTGATTCGTTTGCCGCAGTTCTTAGTTCACGAGAGAGGCCAACGAAAAAAGCTGCCAGTACCAAAGGCCTTCAGAGTCTCAATTACGAAATGAATCTTCGTTTTAAAGAGTTGCTTGGGTACGTGAGCGAATTAAAGGGAGAGCTAGAAGTATTGTTTTCCAGGTTCGAAAAATTACGAAGTGAAGAGGAGGACGATTATGCAGACAGGCTACAACGTCTAAGTCAAACTGTCGATCGTAGACTTGATTGTCTGGGGTTATATATTCGTATATCGATGCTTGCAAACGAGGCCCAGTCTTTGGAAATTAGAAAAATAGAAGACATGGTATTTCCAGCGCTTAAAGAAATGAAGGCGGAAATTGACACCCTAAAAGCACAAAATGCTCAGTTGCGACAAGAAGTTTCGGATTTAATTGAAAAGTTGCAAGGGAACCAATCACAACCTTGAGAACAACAGTGGCTTGATACTCTTCTCCTGCACCTTTCTAACCTGGTAGCTAATTTTCAGGTTAAATGGTAGAGGTGCTGGAGTTGTTTCCTGAGTTAGTATTAGCAATAAATATTCTGGAAGTGGCTGTTGGCTGGGTAAGTGAAAAGACAAGGATAAATACAAACGAAGGCTTGACACACGCGTCGGATAATGGTTTTCTTATAGCCGACGGAGAGATGGCCGAGAGGCTGAAGGCAACGGTTTGCTAAACCGTCATACGTTTGTTAAAGCGTATCGAGGGTTCGAATCCCTCTCTCTCCGCCAGTTAAATTCGGAAAGATGGCCGAGTGGTTTAAGGCGCACCCCTGGAAAGGGTGTATACGGGGAACCGTATCGAGAGTTCGAATCTCTCTCTTTCCGCCAGCTGTGTGTTTATAGTTGAGAGCGCCCTAAAGGGACAGCCTTTTAGCTACTCGCAAAATTCCACGTTTTTTATGTCGAATGGTGGTGTGCAGGAAATCATAACGTCAGCAAATGTCGCATGGCTTGCGTGTTTACGCTCGGGTTCAATGACGAAAAAGTCGTGTTTTGAAAGTGTAATTATTTCGTCTTCAAACTCGATTGTGCATTCTCCGTCCAGCACGAAAAAAGTCTCGTAAAAGTTATGATTGATTTTCCACGGATATCGACTGTCGCGAAAATGCACAACGGCGCAATCTATCGGAAATGGATTTTTCCCCTCGCAATATTCATCGATTTTCATTCCGAACGCTTCTTTTATTTCTGCGTCTTTTTTCGCGAATTTCATTTTTCCTCCTCACAAATTTTCTTGAGTTTTTCTAGATCTTTTCCAACCAACGCACCGACGTTTTCTTCGATTTTTTTTATATCCCAATTCCACCACTGAATCTTTTCGAGATACTCAATGACCTCATCTGAAAACCTCTTGCGAATTAATTTCGCGGGATTGCCTCCCCACACTTCGTACGGTCCGACATTTTTGGTCACCAGAGAATTAGTGCCGATAATCGCGCCATTAGCGACTTTCACCCCCGGCATAAATGTCGCGTTATAACCAATCCAAACGTCGTTGCCAATGATCGTATCACCTTTAAACGGCGGCTTGGCGTTCTGCGGATATTTTTCCTGACATTCCTTCGAAAAAATCATAAACGGATAGGTCGTAAACGCGTCCAGAATGTGGAACATGCCGTTCATCAGAAACTTGACGTCGCTCGCTATCTGACAGAACTTCCCGATGATTAACTTATCGCCTAAAAATTCATAGTGATATAAAACATGCTTTTCGAAATTGTGAACGTCAGTTTCGTCATCGTAATAAGTGTAATCACCAACGATAATGTTTGGCTTCGTAATGATATTCTTCAAGAAACACGTACGATCCATATAAGGAATTACCGGATATAAAACCTCAGGCGCAGGAAACATGGTCCTCTTTCTTTATCAAATAACAACTGATTCTACTGCATAATACCACTTCACGCAAATTCACAAGTGGAGAGCGTTACCATAAAATTGCAAACAAAACTTGACAAAGTCAATCACTAGTGATAATATATGTGCATTATGTAGCAGGAGGCAATTGAAATGGCAACCATAGAACAACGAGTTAACGTCGCGCTTGACGCTGGAACTTTAGATCTTATCAAACAAATGGCGAAAAAAGCCAAAACGTCCGTGTCGAAAATTTGCGCGGATCTTATTCGTCGTAGAATAGAAGACGACGAAGACGCTTACTATGTCCGTCTCATAAACGAAATGGGAGATATTTCTAATAAGAAAACAATTTCAGCTGAAGAAATGCAGAGGCGTTTAGATGCTTTACAAGATTGAATATTTGGATGAAGTATATGACCAGCTTGCTATAATCCCGAAAAACATTCGTCAGTCTATAATCAAGGCTATTAATGAAAGGTTGACGGAAACCCCTTATCGTTTTAAACCGCTGGTATGCAACTGGAAAGGCTATTTTCGTATGCGCGTCGGAGATTATCGAGTGATATACCGAGTTGAAGATGAAAAAGTAACTGTTGTTATCGTTCGAGTCGCCGTACGAGGAAATGTGTACAAGTAACTTACTCTTTCCCGTTTTTCATCATAAACGCTAAACCAAGACTCATCAAAACTAACACAAAGAATATGTTGTCGCCGAATTTTCCGTAAGGCGTTATTGGAACGTTTTTCGGTACAAAGAAATCGAAAACGCCGTGTTCGCATATTGGTACTCTGCCAAGTTCGCGCCCCAATGCGTCGAAAACTGCGCTTATGCCGAAATTCGTGACACGGATTAATGGAAGTCCGCTTTCTATAGCCCTGGCTCTTACGATTTGCAAATGCTGAAACGGTTCAATTGTACATCCAAACCAAGCATCGTTTGTAACGTTTATGATGACATCTGCGCGTCCTTCTTTCGGAATAAAATCCTGCGGAAAAACTGCTTCATAACATATCGCAAAAATCATTTTCAAGCCGTTAACCTCAATAATACGAGATTTATCTCCTCGATCGAAATCTCCTATATCTACTGCAAGTCCCTGCCACGGCAGATATTTCCGCAACGGGATATACTCACCAAACGGAACAAGTCGAATTTTATCGTAGCACTCCGTATTTCGTCCGAAACAATCGACGATGATAATACTGTTAAAAATTTTATGAGTAGTTATATCTTCTCGAACAGCGCCTGCGATAAGCGTTTCACCATAACTCAGCGGCGATTGCAAAAGCCGATTTAACTTCCACGAATTTTCGCGATACAGGTATGGAATGCTCGCCTCAGGCCAAATGATAAAATCAATAAATGACGAATGCTCGCTCAGCGCGATGTGTTTCTGAAGATTAGTAAACACCTCATGCTTATCCATCTTTTCACGCTGCGAAAGGTTACCTTGCACTATACGAGCTGTGTAAGACGTGTATTCGGTTGGATTATAAAGCAGACGACAATAACCGAACGCAAACATTAACGCCATTAAATCAACGACTAAACTCCACGTTATACATAATGTCATTTTGTTATTGCTTTTCTTAAATACAACAGCACCTGCTCCCAAGACACCTGACATCAAAAGCGTTATTAAGTTCAATCCGTGAATTCCGACCAAGCTCAACGATTGTGCCATGCTATCGCAGCACAACCAAATGTAGCCGACATATACCCACGGAAAACCAGGCAAATAATGACCGTAAAAGTACATAGTCAGAGCAAGCAACGCCGATAAAACAAAAACGTCTTGCCATAACCCTCGACTGTATTTCTTAACGATAAACGCAGGAATCAACCAAAACAGAGATAGATAAGCTGGAGCTAGAGTTAAAGCGAATGGAATGAAAATCGCGTGCTTTTCAGGACTTACTAACAACGGACATGCAAACCAATACAAAGACGCTAAATGAAAACAAAACGCAAATGCAAATGTACCTTTTAGCGCTTGCTTTATTGATACAGCATTTTCAAATTTTACGAAGTAAACAGCAAAACCAATTAGCGAAAGAAAAAACAAATTGAACGGAGAAAAACCGAAAGCTGATATTACGCCGGAAAAAGACAACGCAATTAAGTCGCTGTCTTTTGCTTTGATAAAATATTCTCTAATTTGATTTCTCATCTTGCGGAAAATCTAAGTACATTTTCGACGGAACAGGTCCCTTTGAACCACTGTAACGTCCCTCATATTTTTTTATTTTACCGCATGGCGTCCAGAACGTTACTTGTCCTATCTGCATCCCCGGATAAATCGTTACCGGCTGCACCGCGTTTAATTGCAACGTTAACTGACTAATCGAACCCAAATCAATCAAGTCCGCCGTAATATTAATGAACAATCCCAAACGGCCAATTGAGGAACGCCCGCGAATAATTGGCACGAAATAATCGCTACCAATGACCTCCCGCGTAGAACCTAAATACACTGTTCCGCTTGCAAGAGTAATGCCACTTTCAGGAATAGTTATTTCTCGGACATCGTTGTCTTTCTTAGCATCCAAAACGTAGTTGTTATAAACCATCAACTTATTACCGAGCGTAAAATTGTAAGAATTCGGGTTCAGTTGATTTTCATTGAACGGATCAATAATTATTTTCTTTTCCTGAATGTTTTTTAATATCTCATTTCCGGTAAGTATCATACTGTCACCTTTACATAAATTCTTTGTATATTTCACTCGATTTTGCTACGGAAAACTTGTCGTACTTTCCGGAGTACATCGTCTTTTCACCTTGCACTTTCCAAAACGAAACTTGACCTATTCTCATCATTGGATAAATTTTTATCGGTTGAACGGCCTTCAATTCGAGCGTCCATTTATGCTTCGCCCCCAGATTCCCCAAATCCGCCGTAATCTGCAGGAATAATCCCAATCTTCCAAGCGAAGTTTTTCCAATTAACAGCGGAACAAAATTATCACTGCCTATTTCTTCGTAAGTATTAGCTAAATATGTTTTGTTCGGAGACAGGACATATCCATCATCAGTAAAATCGATTTCGTGATAAGACGTTTGTTTTTTAGGGTCAACCGGTACATCGGCAATTTCCAACAACTTATAATCAATACGATAATCGTAGCTATTTGGATTTAGCATTGCCTCATCAAACGGAGTGATATGAATATTACCGTTTTTTACGTTATCTAAAATCTCATAGTAGGTCAAAATCATACTGTACAACCTCTAAAGCCCATACAATATATTTAACAAAAAACCTTAACGCAAGTCTTAACGCGAACTGATATTCATTAATGCCTTAATTTTGTCGATCTTCGTCGCCGTCACACTTGGAAATTCCAATACAAAGTCAGCATATTCTCCGAAAACAGAATCACATCGAATCACACCACCCATCGCTTCCATAGCATTTTTACAGAACGACAGTCCTAACCCTGTACCAAAAAATTTATTTGATATCATTGGAGAAAACAACTTATCAACCAACGCTGGATCAATACCTGTTGCATTATCTTTGACAGATAACACATTGCAGGTCTTATAATTTTTCATACTAATACTGATATGACCTCTTCCTTATTCATCGTGAGGTATTTGTCCCTTTCCTT
>JAILGW010000072.1 GCA_024696365.1 Alphaproteobacteria bacterium
ATTAGGAATACAGCCAACTTCACCAAGACAACAAAATATGATCATGCAGATTCATTCGTATTTAAATATGGCAAATCTAGGTCTATCCGCTCTTTCAACATTAACTTTAATTCAAACCGCCCCTGAAACTCCAACTACCACTGATCCAGTTGACACGGCAGCTCAAGGTGAACAACCAAAAAGTGCCCGTGAGGTGTTTGGTCAAAGGTCTGCCGCTATAGCCGCAAAAAAACGTATGCGCGAAATTATTCAACATGAAAATGGAAACACAGGAGTTAAAACAGCCCCTAAAAACAAACGGCAGAGGCGTAAATAATCTATCTATATAGACACCAGTTTCTCAGTATATCCCTGAAACGGCGGTAATGTCTGAAGAGCTGGTGTCGTTTTGTATAATTTCTTCTGATAATACCTTTTCTTCTGTCGGAAGAGAGTCGTCTTCTTTAAATGTTTCAATTATCGTGCGTCTCGTTGTTTCTGATGGTAAGCCACCCGTATCAGCATCAATTTTTCTCTGTTTGATTCCATGTGGAACTCTAAACGGTTTCTGTTTGATAAACTTTTTAGCTTCACTCATAAAATTGATAAAAATTGGAAGGGCGGTATTAGTGCCGTTTGCATTTTTCCCCAATGTTTGAGAATCCCCGTCAAAGCCGACGAACACCCCGACTGCGATATCCGGAGTATATCCGATGAACCATGTGTCTCGGCTTTCGTTGCTCGTTCCGGTTTTACCCGCCATCGGTATGTTTAAGAACGCGGCGCTTGCGCCTGAACCGCGAATCATGACTCCTTCAAGCAAGGACGTTAGTTGATAAATACTTTGTTCGCTCAATATTTGTTCTCTGTTATCGTTTAATCTCGGCGGATATTTATCATCAAACGGTATATCTTCTTCTGCTTTTCGCTCTTCCGCGAGATATATCACTTTTCCATATCTGTCTTGTACATAATCGACCATAATAGGATGAATGCGTTTGCCTCCGTTTGCGAACATCGCGTAAGCCGTAGTTAGTTTCAGCAGAGTTGTTTCACCTGCGCCGAGGACATACGACAACATTTGCGGCATATGTTCGAATACACCAAATTGTTCTGCTATCGTCGCAATTTTATCTAAGCCGACTTCCTGAGCAATACGGATAGTGCACGTATTAACAGAGCGTTCTATGCCTTGACGAAATGTAAGTTTGTCGAGAATAGCGCCTTTGTAATTTCTTGGCTGCCAAACGCCCAATTTTTCGCCCAAATCTATTGATACCGGGCTTGCGTCAACAATAGAGTTTGGTGCAAATCCATTTTCCAATCCTGCCAGATACACAAAAGGTTTAAACGCAGAACCTATTTGTCGCTCAGCTTGTGTCACACGATTAAATTCACTTTGATCGAAAGAATATCCGCCTTGCATCGCTAATATTCTTCCGGTTTCGGTTTCAATAACTACTATTGCCCCTTGTACTTGCGGAATTTGTTTTAGAGTGTACATACCCTGATTTTTACCGGACGAAATTAAGTCGACTAAAACAACATCTCCTCGTTTTAAATTTTTTGCCCATTTTATGTCAGCAGGAAGCATTTTTCCGCGTTTACCGAATTCAGTAGCAACAGTTGCCTCCTTGTTGTCTTTCACAGAAACGACAACTGCTTTGATAAATGGTTCGCCGCCTTTTGGTTTTGCAATATCTTGCAAATCAGCAAAAATTTCCTTTGCAGAACGCGACATGTCAAGCGCAGTTATTGCGCCACGCCAACCGAAACGTCGATCGACTTCTTCCAGTCCTTTTCGTAAGGCGTTATATGCGCACTGTTGCATTTGCGTATCAAGTGTACTACGAACAATCAAACCTTCTGTGTTTAAACTTCTTATATTTAATTTTTCTATCAGATACTTGCGAATTTCCTCCGCAAAGTATTCAGATGTTTCGTCAGATGTATAAGCAACAACTTGCAAATCTTCCGATATCGCCTTTTTCGCTTGCTCTGTCGTTATATACCCATCTTCTAGCTGACGGGAAATAGCCCAATTGCGGCGCTCAATAGCTTTGTCCTTATGCTTGATTGGATGATAGTTGTTCGCACCTTTTGCAAGTGACGCTAAGTAAGAACATTCTGCGATAGTAAGTTCGTCGACTGTTTTATCGAAGTAAATTTTAGCAGCGGCTGCAACACCATATACACCTGAGCCGAGATAAATCTGATTTAAATATAATTCCAAAATATGCTTTTTGGTAAGAGTCGACTCTATGCGAAATGATAAAATCGCTTCTTTTATTTTTCGAATGTAAGAAACTTCATTGCTTTTTATGAGGAATATTCTTGCAACCTGTTGTGTAATAGTTGAAGCTCCCTGCGGGCGTTTCCCCGCTTTAATCTTTTCTATATTCTTGATTACTGAACGGGCAATACCGATAAAATCTACACCTTTGTGTTCGAAAAAATGCTTATCTTCCACGGAAATAAAAGCGTTGATAAGTTTTGGCGGAATTCTGTCGATAGGAATAAAATATCGCTTTTCATTTGCATATTCACATAGCTTCCTACCATCTTGCAGGAAGACTCGAGTTGCTACGTCAGGAGAATAGTGTTTCAAAGAGTTATGATTAGGCAAATCGGCAGAAAAAAAGTACAAGCCAAAAAAGATTACAGCTCCTCCGCATCCAACAATGGCGATTACTGAACAAATTAAATACGCAAAAAAGCGGGATATTGCCTTCATTTGCATCCTTTCTTAAAAAAATTATCAGCGGCGAACATGATAGCACGATTCAGCTTATCTCTGTATAGCTTAGAATGAAGAAGCTCGTTATCAACTTTATTAGACATGCAACCGACCTCAATGAGGACCGCTGGAATATTGCTTTTTAATAATCGCAGCTCACTGTTTCTGCACGGTTGTTTCTTTATTTTGCATACCTCTGGAATAAATTGCATAAGTATTGCCGCAAATTTACGCGATTTGAACAAGTGTTTATAGTATTGCTCGATTTCGGATTTTGATGAATATGTTTTCCCGTATGTTTGAGTGATTTTTTTCAAGCTTGGAAGTGTGTACACGGACATGCCTCTGTGATTTTTATCAGAATTACTGTCTGTATGTATGGAAATCAGCAGCTCGGCTTTTGAGTTTTTTATTTTTTGCAAGCGTTCTTCTAACGATAAAAACTCATCTTTGTCTCTGGTTAATATGACGTGATATTTTCCGCTTTTTATAAGTAGGTTTCTTAATTCAAGTGCGGTTATTAGCGTGAGGTTCTTTTCAGAATCTCCCGTGATGCCATGAGTTCCTTCGTCTTTTCCGCCGTGCCCTGCATCAATTACGACGGTATGTTTATGGTTGATTTTAAAACCGATTTTGATGGCATGCCGGGTATATTTTTTTTCGATAAAGTTGACGTTTTCTTGAAAGGCAGCAAAGAACATCAACGATGAATCGCTAAATCGGTCGAAAAAATATCCCTTGATGAAATTGTGGGAAAGACGTGGAGTTTTAGGAATTTTTACGGGCTTGTCGAAAGAAAGCAACACCTTAATTCCGTTAGGCAGCGTATGTATTCTTGGCGTAAAATTGATATTTTTCTGAAAATCAATGCATAGATAAAATGTATCTTTTTCTTTGGTGAGACTTATCTTTTGCAGGACATCGTATTGCTGGGAACTATCTGCATATGAAAAACCGCAGAACAGCAACGCAATCAGAGCAAATAAGAGGATTATTACTTTCTTTCCGTACACAATTTATCCGTCATTTTTGGCGATTATAACACATTTACTTGCAATACGTAGTACATTATACTATGGGAGGCGGTCGTTCTACGACCTTGAAGATTTTGTGATATTTGCACAGCGCAAATACATGGTTTGAACATATTGAAGAGCGTTTTTGTAATGCGGTTTTGTTTTGGTGAGTCAGTAATTTTTATGCAGTTGATAGTGGGGCTGGCTTGTGTATTTTCTGTTTATAAAGCCGAGAGATTGAAGCGAAAAGTTCTTTCATCTGTTCGTATTAAATACGGAGAAAAAAATGTCGAAGAATATGCTGATAGATTCAGCCCACGCAGAGGAAGTTAGGGTTGCTGTTGTTAATGATGGAAAATTAGATAGATTCGATTTCGATGCGCCATCAAAAAATCAAGTAAAAGGGAATATTTATCTCGCGAAAGTTATAAGAGTGGAGCCGTCGTTGCAAGCGGCGTTCGTTGATTACGGCGGAAACAGACACGGTTTCTTAAGTTTCAGCGAAATTCATCACGATTATTTCCAGATTCCTGTAGATGATAGACAACAGCTGGAAGAGCATATCCATAATGCTATTGCAGCAAGAGCAGCGGAATTGGGAGAAGCTGAAGAGGAACTCGATCCGAAAGAGGTTTCTAAGCTGCGTTATCAATTCTATAGGCGTTATAAAATCCAGGAAGTTATAAAAAAACGTCAGATAATGCTTGTCCAAGTCGTTAAGGAGGAACGCGGGAATAAGGGCGCGGCTTTAACTACGTATATTTCTCTTGCCGGCCGTTATTGTGTGTTGATGCCAAACACTTCAAAGGGAAGTGGAGTTTCGAGAAAAATAGTCAATCGTAATGATCGCGCAAAATTGAAAAAAATCGTTGCCGGATTGCAAATTGAAAATGGCAGTGTTGTTATAAGAACCGCTGGTATCGGACATACAAAAGCAGAAATCAGAAAAGATTTCGATTATTTAGTAAATCAGTGGAAAGAAATTCGCGAAATTACCATACAGTCTACTGCTCCAAGTATGATTTACGAAGAAGCGAGTATTATTAAGCGCGCTATTCGCGACATGTATTCTCGTGATATTGAAGCGATTTTCGTGGAAGGAGCAGAGGCATATAAAACGGCAAAGGCGTTTGTGAAGAAGTTAATGCCAAGCCATGCAAAAAAAGTTAAGCTTTATGATGATCAGACTCAGCCGCTGTTTGCAAAATTTAAGGTTAATGACCAGATTAATCAGATTTATTCTCCGCGTGTCGATTTGCCGTCGGGCGGATATTTGGTCATCAATACTACGGAGGCTTTGATTTCAATTGATGTGAACTCGGGGAAAGCAACTCGAGAAAGAAATGTCGCAGGAACCGCTCTTAAGACCAACTTAGAGGCCGCAGTTGAAATAGCGAGACAATGTCGTTTGCGTGATTTGGCTGGATTGCTGGTCGTCGACTTCATCGACATGGAGGAAAAACGCAATAATACACAGGTGGAAAGATGTTTGCGAGACGCTCTTCGTAGCGACAAGGCTAAAATTCAGGTAGGAGCGATAAGCAATTTCGGATTGTTGGAATTTTCCAGACAACGTTTGCGTTCGAGTATCGCAGATGCAAATATGATTATTTGTCCGCACTGTAATGGCACGGGATTCATGCGTTCTATAGAGTCAATAGCTATTCAAGTATTGCGCAGAATTGAAGAAGTTAGCTTGGCGCTAAACGCTCGAGAGGTTCGAGTGACCTTATCGCCGGAAGTTGCTCTCTATATTATGAACAATAAGCGAGCATTTCTTTCTGGGGTAGAAAGCAGAAGCGACGCTCGAATTACTTTCACAATTGATAGCACTATGATAGATGCAGATTTCAAAATCGAGCAGATAATGAGGAGCGTTTCACCGGCAGATGAATATGATAATGACGATGAGGAAGAATCCGCTCCTGTTGCAAATGAAAGGAAGGAAAAGAAAAAAGTCCCTTCTCGCAAAAAAACAAAAATCAAAGAAGTCGTTTCAGAGGTGGTAGAGGAGATGCCTCAAATAGAAACTGAAGAAATGGCGACATCCACAGAAGCAAAATCCAAACGTAGAAGAAAGGGGCCTCGGCATAAGAAAACAGGAAAAGCCAAAGAAGCTGTAGAAATTAAAGTTGAAGACAAACAGCCAGAAGAAAAATCACAGCCTTCTGAAGAGGTAAAGTCGACGGAAGAAAAGAAATCAAAGGCGAAAACGCCTCGCCGACGTTCATTGAAGTCATCCCGTTCTGAAGAAAAAACAGAAGAAAATTCCCATTCAACAAAAGATGAGTATCCTTCTGTAGAATTTTCTCCAGAACAGCAAGCTATTGTCTCCGATGCGATAGAAGCGCAGAGGATGTATGAAGAATCATTGACGAAATTTCCTGTGAAAAAAATCGCTAAAAAGAAAAGCGGTTGGTGGCAAAAACTGCTAAAAAAACCTGCAGATTCGGAATAAATCGGAGAAGGCTTATGTCAGTAAAAGTCAGGTTTGCTCCATCCCCAACGGGGTTATTGCATGTAGGAAATATTCGTATCGCGATTTTGAATTATATTTTTGTGAAGAAAAACGGCGGTAAATTCGTACTTCGCATAGATGATACGGATACTGAACGCTCGACAAAGGAATCCGAGGAGTTAATTCTGGAAGATTTGCGTTGGCTTGGCATTCAGTGGGATGAGTTCTACAAGCAATCGAACCATTTTGCAAAATATGCCGCTGCAATGGAGCACTTGAAAAAAATCGGCCGTGTTTACGCTTGTTATGAAACAAAAGAAGAACTGTCTCTCAAGCGCAAGATTCAGGCATCGCAAGGTGTTCCTCCGGTATATGATAGAGCATCATTGCAACTGACCGACGAACAGAAAAAAGAGCTGGAGGCAAAAGGCGTAAAACCATATTGGCGTTTCAAATTAAATCAAGATGATGTCGTTGAGTGGAACGATTTAGTACACGGCAAAATTTCCATTCCGTTGAACAGTATCAGCGATCCGATTTTGATTAAGCCAGACGGTTCTTATGTCTATACATTTGCGTCTGTCGTTGATGATGTAAACATCGGTATTACTCATATCATTCGCGGAGATGACCACATTACAAACACCGCTGCGCAAATCGATATGTTCAAAACGTTGTCGGACAATATTCCACAATTCGCTCATGTACCGTTGCTGTCTTCTCTTGACGGGCAAGATGTTTCTAAGCGTACGGGTTCTCCGTTAAGTATCGTTAACATGCGAAAAGACGGTATTGAACCAAGCGTAATTTGGAATGTTTTGGCGACATTGGGCACCTCGAACAACGCCAATTATCGCGATTCCGTTGAAGATTTGATTGAAAAATTCTCGTTTGAGAAAATGAGCCTTTCTTCTCCGAAATTTAATATTGAAGATGTTAAGTTACTGACGAAAAAAGTCATCGCTGATAAATCGTTTGATGAAGTAAAATTACACTTTGCAGATTTGCCATTGTTTACGGAAGATTTCTGGAACGCCGTCAAAGGCAATATCGAGTCGTTGTCGGATGTCAGGTATTGGTATGATATTTTCTTCAAGGACATCGCTGTTGTAAAAGAAGACGCGACTTTCGTACAGCAAATGCTGCAAGTCTTGCCGTCTCCGTTTGATTTTGCGCAATGGATAGCAGAACTGAAAAACATTTCAGGCAGAAAAGGCAGAGATTTATTCCATCCGATACGCATGGTAATTACCGGAGTTGAAAAAGGTCCTGAGCTCGGGAAAATCGCCGATTTAATCGGATACAATCGTTTAAAAAGTAGAATAGAAGCGAATCTGAAAGCAAATTGATGAAAAAACTACATTTGTACAATTCCCTTTCGAATAAAACGGAAGAGTTTAACCCTATCGATGAAAATAACGTGCGTATGTATGCTTGTGGTCCGACAGTGTATTCCAGTCCGCATATTGGTAACGCGCGTCCACTGGTGGTCTTCGATGTTCTGTTTCGATTATTGCAGAGGTTGTACAGCAAAGTGACGTACGTTCGAAACATTACCGATGTTGACGATAAAATTAACAACAGAGCGAAAGAGCGGAACATCTCCATTCGTGAATTAACCGATGAGGTAATTGCGGAATTTCATGCAAATCTTGCGAAGTTGAATATCGCACCCGTTACACATGAGCCTCGCGCGACTTTTCATATTAACGAAATGCTGGGGATTATTCAGCGTTTGCTGGACAACGGATATGCGTATCAATCGCATGGGCATGTGTTGTTCCGTGTAAAAAAGTTGAAGAATTACGGTCAGTTATCCAAAAGAAATGTCGACGATATGATTGCCGGAAGCCGTGTTGAAATCGCGCCGTATAAAGAAGATCCGATGGATTTCGTGCTATGGAAGCCGTCCGATGAAGGTATGCCAGCGTGGGACAGTCCGTTTGGAAAAGGTCGTCCTGGGTGGCACATAGAATGTTCCGCGATGAGTCATAAGTATCTTGGCGAAACATTTGATATTCACGCAGGCGGGCAGGATTTGATTTTCCCGCATCATGAAAATGAACTAGCGCAAAATTTCGGTGCTTTTGGTTGTGTTATGGCAAACTACTGGGTGCATAACGGCATGCTGCTGGTCAATGGTCAGAAGATGTCGAAGTCATTGGGCAATGTCATTTCGCTGGTTGATATTTTGAAAGAATACGACGGAGAAATCGTGCGCTATGTTCTGCTCAGTACGCATTTCCAGAAAACGCTCAATTGGACGGAGCAACTGGTAGCACAAGCCAAGCAATCGCTGAACAGGCTATATGGTGCGTTGAAATTATCAACTGATGAAAACGCCGAACGTGAAGAGGATGATTCTGTTATAGAGGCGTTATGCGGAAACTTAAATACTCCGCTGGCGTTGCAATGTCTGCATAAAATCGCAGATGAAATTTACAAAACTTCTGACCAAAACAAAATAAATTCTCTGTGTGCAACGTTAAGATATGAAGCGCAAACGTTGGGGTTATTGACTCGTGATTGCAAAGCTTGGTTTACGCAAGCGCAGGAAATTTCCGAGGAAGAAATTGAGCAATTAATCGCGAAGAGAAAGCAGGCAAAAGCCGAAAAGAATTTCGCGCTGGCAGATGAAATTCGTTCTCAACTGTTAGAAAAGCGCATTCAAATTGAAGACACAAAAGATGGAACAATTTGGCGTACCGTCTGACGTCGTTATCATCTTGAACAGGCCGCAATTAGCGGAAAATACCGGCATGGCAATGCGCGCGATGGTCAATATGGGAGCGAAAAAGCTGCGGCTGGTCTCGCCTTATCACGAATGGCCGAGTGAAAAAGCGGATTTAGCGTCGGCAGAAAAATCTCAGCAGTTAGAAGTCGAGCTGTTTGATACTCTGCAAGACGCGATTTCGGATTTGCAATTGACATTTGCGACAAGTGCACGCGAAAGAAACATGATAAAGCAGATTTATTCTCCGCAATCTGCCACGGAAAAAATTACCTCAATGAATGTTCCGACGGGAATTGTGTTCGGCTCTGAAAAAAGTGGTCTGACCAACGAGGAAATCTCTCTTTGCAATTACGTAATTGAAATTCCGTCTGTGAATTTTTCGTCATATAACTTGGCGCAAGCAGTTTTGATAATTTGCTATCAATTTATGCAAACACCGCTCGTAAAATTGAAAACTGGAAAAACGCACCTCGCGCCTCAGAAAAGTCTCGACTTCTTCCTTGCGGACTTGGAACAAAAACTCGACGAAAGGAACCACTTTCCGTCTCAAGAAAAGCACATACTCATGATGCAAACACTGCGCAATCTGTTCAAACGCGCAACACCGACACAGCAAGAAATCCAAAGTTTGCAAGGCGTGATTGATACACTGGCGACAAACGGATATAGATAAAAGAGACGAGGATTTTTCCACGTCTCTTTTGCTGTTTCAATGACATACTAAAGTTAATACGCTCTTACAGCTCTGTTACTCCCATAAGAATTTCCATAGCGACGTCTATTATATTGTTCAATATCATCTTGCTGACTATTCAATCTGCTTTTTCCATAACCATGTTGTGTCATTCCTAAGTTGTCGGCATCACGAGCGTCTTTTTCTTTCTTATTAAAAATATCTAAGAGTCCCTGTATCCTTCCGCCAACTCTTCTGGTTCTCACTTTTCTTCTGTCGCTACTTTCGTCAGTCGCCTCGTCATCAGAAGAACGAACTCCTTTGTTATAGTCCTTACGATTTGTCGCCGTTTCCTCCAATTTAGATTCTATTGAACTCGCAGTAGATGTTCTCACTGTTCTCGATGTGGTTTGTGAAGTCGGCATTTCAGCTTCTTCTGCCGCTGTTGTTAAGGCTTTTGAAGATGCTGCGAGTGGATATTCTACTGTTTCTAGTGCATGCTCTGCGGTTTTATCAGTTGAGTTCATCAAGGCATTTGATGGCGCCGGTCTTTGAGGAGTTATAGCTGCGTCTGCAGATGCAGCGCTCGAGGTTTCAACTATTTCTGGTGTACGTTTTATAGATTTATCAATTGCGTTCGTCGATGCTCTTGAATATGCAGACGTCTCAGGTGTTGCGGATTCCGAGCTTGTAGTTGCCGAGTTGCTTGAAGATTCAAACGCTTCATCAGATGTTGCGGATTTTGTGCTTGCGGTAGTCGAAGTGCTTGATAACGCAGATGTTTCAGGTGTTGCGGATTTCGAACTTGTAGTTACCGAGTCGCTTGAAGATGTAGCTTCTTGAGCGATTATAGTTTTATCAGTTGCGTTCGTCGATGTGTTTGAATATGCAGATGCTTCAGGCGTTACAGATTTACCGTCTGTTGAAGTTGCAATATCTGGTAATGCACTTGTTTCTGAACTCGTTCTCGTAGCTTGTGTAATATCAGCTGACGTTTCGGCAGACGCTAATTTTCCTGTAAATGAGAAATAAGAAGAAAGTGAAAGCTTGGCATTGCTAGCGACAATGTACAATATGCTCCTGCTAAATGGTGAGAACAGTCCGTTTGATAGCAAATCAACGTACATTTGGCTGATGTCTCCAGTTAGTTGTTTTCCTGATAATAGAGCTCTTGCCTGCGGATCGTTATAATCTGTGGAAATAATTGATGCGGTAAATGTATTTACTAAAGGAATTAACGACATCCCTCCATCAGATAACATTTTACCAAATTGACTATAATATCCGGTATCACCCACTTTTTGAGCTTGTTTCAGCAAATCTTGCGCATCAACTATGTTATTACTTAGAAGCCGAATTCTTTTAATAGATTCCGTGTCTTGATCGTTGGTATATCGCAAATTTAACTTATCTCTTAGTGCACTCAAATCAGATAGGCAGGCCCTATCTATGCAATCTCTGGCTTGTGTCAACAGCTCTTGTTCCGTAATAGTTTTTCCATCTGAATACGTAATTATGTGAGTCTCTGCTTCTGTAGCTATTGCCTTAATGCGCCGCTTTATTAAACTGTTCAAGTCTGTAAGAGAAATTGCCGTTTTTACTATTCGCTCATTGCGCATAATATTTTTGGGGGAAAACACTGCGCTTTTTGGTTGTTCTGCAAGATATTCCAAATCGCGCAGACTAACAGCAAGTCTTACGGTTTTCACCAATAAGTTCTCCAAAGATTTTAATTTTGATTTGCTAGAAGTTGGCTCAGTTTTTAGCCTATCTCCAATATGCATGACTTTATCAAAATATTTGACAGCGACAGCCTCGATTTGCCATTTCAACTTAGAAAATCTAGGAGCACTCGAAGTTTGCCGTCCGTACGCGTTTACCGAAATTTTTAACTGAGTCAATAAGGTTTTAAGCTCTTCAAATAAAGGTCTAAATTCATTGATTATTGCTGAATTATTCCTTTGTAATAACGCTAAATCCTGGTTTAACTGAGTTTGCATACCAACTATTTCGCTCTTGGCGGTATTAATTCCCTCTCGAATTAATGTAACATTACCTGCCAGATATAAGTTCACGATATTGGCAATTGTCTTAAGTCCGAAATCTTCCGCAAATTGATTAAACGTAAGGGCGACTTTACCCATATATTCATAGATATCCAAAGGGTTTTTAACTGTTTTATTAGTCTGTTTAGCTACACTATTAGCTCTTGAACTCGAAGGCGTTTGCAGAGTTTTTGCCTTTAGAGTCGGCAATGCTTTCGGAGCT
>JAILGW010000108.1 GCA_024696365.1 Alphaproteobacteria bacterium
AAGGAAAACAGGGATATCTTTTCGTCGTTTGTGGAGTGTGCCTGTATTCTTTTTCCGACGCTATCATGAAATATTTCATGGGGTTTTACAGCGTTCATCAGGTAACGTTTTTACGTACTTTCTTTAGATTTATACCGTTTCTCTTCGTGGCGCTTTATCAAAATGTGAATCCGCTGAAAAGCTCTCGTGTTAAGGAAAATCTGTTGCGTTCCGTGTTGGCTTCATTTGGTACATATGCCTTTATGTGCGCGTACAGTTATTCGGCGATGACGGATGTTTACGTTGTGGGACTGACTACCGCGATTTTCGTTATTCCTCTTAGCGTATGGATTTTGGGAGAAAAGTTTTATCTGCAGAATATGATAGCTATTTTGCTAGGATTCGCTGGTATTTGTTTGGCGTTACGTCCTGGTTGCGGCGTTTTTCAAGTTGGAATTTTATTTGCGGCAAGTGGGGCGCTTATTTCGGCATTAAACCAAGTTATAATAAAAAGATTGGCGTCAACGGAAAGTGAATTAACCATAATTTTCTATCATCATTTGGTGTTGGGAACATTGTCTTTCGTTATAGGTTTCCATGCATTTACGGTTATGTCCGTAGATCATGCGGCTGTTATGTGCGTTGGCGGAATTATCGGAGCGTTCGCGCAATATTGCATGATTCATGCGTTCAAATTATCTACCAGCTCGAAACTTGCGTCTGCCGGATATTTTATGCTGATACCAAATACTATTTTTGACTTTCTTTTATACGACAAAACGCCGGACGCTTATATCATTGGAGGTTTAATCCTCATTATAATAGGCTGCGTCCGGGCGTTTACATTACGAAACAGATGATTTCGAATTCTTATCCATTTCTCTCGCTGCAAATATCGTTTCTCTTATTTGGTCACTGAGCCCTGATACTGTTCCTGGCGAATGTGGAACAAAAACGACATTGGAACGAGAACCGGCTCCGATTTCCTTCAGTGTATCTATATACTGAATCAGCAGAACCATATCCATAACATGAGACGCTTGTGTTCCCGGAATTTGACGAACAAACTCTTCAACCGACTGTCCCAAGCCTTCGATAATTGCTTGACGTTGTCCCGCGATTCCTTTTCCGTGCAAGATGCTGGCTTCTGCTTCAGCTTCTGCCTGCTTTACTTTCAGAATTTTTTCTGCTTCACCTTTTTCCGTCGCCGCAATTCTTAAACGTTGGGCAGTGTTGATTTCGTTCATAGCCGCTTTCACGTTTTGATCAGGATTAATATCAGTTACGAGCGCTTTTATGATTTCATATCCGAATTCCGCCATCGGTTTTTCAAGTTCGGCTTTTACAGCGTCAGCTATATCATCTTTTTTTGAGAAAACATCATCGAGAACCAGTTTAGGAACTTGTGCTCTGACCAAGTCAAACACGAATGCTTTGATCTGATAATCCGGATCACTCAATGTGTAACACGCCTGAAACACTTTATCTTGCAAGACACGATATTGTACGGCAATTACGACATTGACGAATACGTTATCTAACGTCTTTGTTTCGACAGACACATCCAGCTGATGAATTCTGAATGACAGACGCGTCAAAATCGTATCTATAAAAGGAACTTTCCAACACAAACCTGCTTTCGCGATGCGATGAAACTTTCCGAATCTTTCAATAATTGCGCAACTTTGCTGTTGTACCGTGAAAAATCCGAAGAACAACAGAACTGCGATAAACACTGCTACTGTAATCATGATTAACTCCAAAAATTACTTTTGTTAGAGTATCGTGCAGAGGTTAATTATTTATGAACTTTTTTCGAATTACGTTGCTTATCCCACCATTCGATACGTTTTTTTAATTCACGCTCGAATCCACGTTCAACTGGTTGATAAAATTTCTTGCGGGACAATTCATCAGGGAAGAAATTCGCGCCGGAAAATGCGTTTTCTGTATCATGATCATACACATATCCTTCATGATAGCCCAAATCTTTCATCAATTTGGTTTCAGCATTCCTGATACGTAACGGAACAGGTAGCGAACCATAAAATTGGGCACATTTCTTTGATTGATTATATGCCATATAACCGGCGTTAGATTTCGGGGCCGTCGCCATATATATAACGGCGTTTGTAATAGCAAGTTCTCCTTCTGGCGAGCCTAACATACTGTAAACTTGATGGGCAGCTACCGCTTGTAAAACGGCGTTCGGGTCGGCCAGACCAATATCCTCTGTTGCAAAGCGAATTAATCTGCGCGCAATGATAAGTGGATTTTCACCAGCGATTAACATGCGGTTGGTCCAATACAAGGCAGCATCGACATCTGATCCACGTAACGATTTGTGGAAAGCACTCAGCAAATTGTAATGCTCTTCCAAAGATTTATCGTAGACAATTGCGCGCTTGGTCGATATTTTCTTCAAGTCTTCAACAGTTAATGGTTCTGTGACATTTTTGGAGAGTAATTCTTCTGCTCGGTTCAAAAGGTATCGCCCGTCTCCGTCCGATATAAGACATAGATACTGGCGTGCGTCAGATGTTAGCGGTAACTTTTTTCCCATGAACTGCTCAGCACGCTGCAGAATTTTTTCCAAGTCTTCCAATTGCAATCGATTGAACGTTATTACCTTGCATCTAGATAACAATGCGGGACGCAGTTCAAATGACGGATTTTCCGTGGTTGTACCTATTAATATAAGAGAACCATTTTCAAGATGCGGTAGAAATATGTCCTGCTGACTTTTGTTTAGATGATGAATTTCATCAATGAGAATAATAGTCTTTTGTGACGGATCACGTGCAAGCTCGTCAAAAATAGACTTAAACTTGGCAGTCGCGTGCATAACCGCAGAAGTTTCTTCAAAACGTAATCCTGTTTTACGTGCAATAATTTTTGCAAGCGATGTTTTTCCAGAGCCAGGAGGTCCCCATAAAATTAGAGATTGCAAATTATCAAACGAAGAAATTTGCTCACTAACCGACTGTCCGATTAATTCATCTAGTTCTTTCGGGCGAATTCTGTCAGCTAAAGGGGGCGTTTGTTCAAATAATTGCAAATAAAATGTCCTATGAAACTAAAGATATTGTTACGTTTTTCTTTGAGTTAATCAAGATTAAGTTTTAAAATACCGTCGTCCGGTAGGAGATTATGAATGACACATTCGAGATATTATAACGTAGCGGTTATAGGAGCAACAGGTAATGCAGGAATGGAAACTCTGCAGATTTTGGCAGAAAGAGATTTTCCCGTTGCTGATATATATGCAGTTGCTTCTGAGCGTTCCATCGGTAAGGTTGTTTCTTTCAAGGATAAAAATGTGAAAGTGCAACTGATATCGGATATTGATTTTTCAAAAACAGATATTGCGATTTTCTGCGCAGGCAGTGGATTTTCAAAAAAGTATGCACCAATTGCAGCGAAAGCTGGTTGTGCCGTTATAGATAAGACATCGTATTTTCGTTTGAATCCGAAAGTGCCTTTGATCGTGCCTGAAATAAATGGAAACATACTACAAAAGGGAGCACCTCTCGGAATTATTTCTACTCCTAACTGCGTTGCCGTTCCTCTCACAATGACCTTAAAAGCACTGAGTACGATTTCTCCGATAAAAAGAATTGTTGTTTCAACGTACCAGTCAGTTTCGGGCGCGGGGCGTAAGGCAATAGATGAACTCTACGCACAGTCGAAAGCAGTTATGTCTACAGGCCCGATAAACGCTGAAGTATTTCCAAAACAAATTGCGTTCAATGTCATTCCGCAAATTGGTGATGTCTATGAAAACGGCGTAACGGATGAAGAAGATAAAATCGCCGGAGAAGTTTGCAAAATTTTGAAATCGGATATTAAAGTTGCCGTTACTTGTGTTCGTGTTCCATCTTTTATTGGACATGGTATGTCAGTTGCATGTGAATTCGCGAAAGAAGCAACAGAAGAAGATGTTTACGAGGCGTTTAATAATTTTGAAGGAATAGTCACTATTGACAGAAGAAATGAAAATGGAATCGTTGCTACTCCGATTGATGCACAAGGTGAAGATGCGGTTTATGTCAGCAGAATAAGGAAAGACTGTTCTGTTAAAAACGGAATTTTATATTGGGCAGTTGCTGACAACCTTAGGAAGGGCGCTGCATTAAACAGTGTACAGATTGCGGAGAAAATGATACATATCGATTCCGATTTAAGTATATTTAAGGCGAAAGAGTAAACATGACTTTTTTACATGCTTTGTTTTTAGGGGCGATTCAGGGAATTACAGAGTTTTTACCGGTGAGTTCTTCCGCTCATATGCTTGTGTTACCTAGATTATTTGGTCTGCCATATCAGGGTAAGGCATTTGATGTATTTTTAAATCTCGGTTCGTTACTTGCGATTCTTGTGTTTTTCCACTCTGCGTTTTTCAGCATGCTCTGCGGATTGAAAGATTTTTTGATTAATAAAAAGACTAAGGATAGGGATTTTTTCATTACGCTATTTTGGTCTAGCTTACCTACGATAATTGTTTTTGGAATAGCAGAAGTATTTTTTAATGTCGAAATAAAATCTACTGTTGTCATGGCAATATCAATGATTGTATTTAGCATCATTTTGTATTTCTGCGATACAAGAAAAGCCGAATTATCAAGAGTCACT
>JAILGW010000074.1 GCA_024696365.1 Alphaproteobacteria bacterium
CATTACTCTTTATCCTTTTTCTTTTCTGATTTTTTCTCCAAAATATCGCGGATTACAAAACGCGGATGCTCACAAACAGCAAAATAAGCGCGTCCCAGATACTCACCGAGTAATCCTATACCGAGAATTATTACGCTCAACAGTAAGAATACGAAAGCGAAGTGTAGGCCATATCCGTGATGGTGAGTGACTACCTTTTTGAATAATTCTACGAGAAAGTAAATACCGCTTGCCGATGAAATCACCATACCGACCATTGTAAACACTTGCAGGGGTACAAGCGAAAAGCCCGTCATTAAATCGAACGTGATACGAATCAGCTTATACAGATTGTATTTCGAGCTACCTGCTGCACGTTCTTCATGCGTTACTGGAATATCAATCGGATTCCCAGCAAACTTTTGGGCTAATGCCGTAATGAATGTTGATGTTTCACGTGTTTTTACGACTTCATCGATAATAAATCGTCTGTAGGCGCGCAGCATACAACCATGATCACGCATTTTAATGCCTGTAGTTTGCTCTCTAATAAAGTTCACAATTTTAGAAGCAAGCGTACGGAACCAATTATCATGTCGCTTAGCTCTGTAGCTTCCAACTAAATCGTGACCTTCATCTATCTTAACTAATAAGTTCGGAATTTCTTCAGGAAGGTTTTGTAAATCAGCATCAAGAGTAACAACAATCTCTCCGTGCACATGTTCGAAACCGGCTAAAATAGCGACATATTGACCGTAGTTGCCATTGAAAGTGACCACACGCAAAACATCAGAACGTTTTTTGAAAATATCTCTGAGCATTTGCGGAGTTTTATCTGCGCTACCGTCATCGACAATGATAAGTTCATAACTCCTTTTTACAGCATCCATCGTCTTGAATAAACGACGACACAACGTCTCGATATTTTCTTCTTCATTGTAAACGGGAATAACTATCGAAATTTCAGGAGTTGAAGTTTTTTTGGCTTCTGCTACTTTGATTTTCTTCTGCATAATAATCTCTTACTTAAAAAACTCATGCACTTGTTCAATGATATAATCTTGCTCGTTTTTCTGCAAATCGTAATACAGCGGCAAGCAAACTATGCGCTCTCCAACGTATTCTGCATTTGGAAAATCACCTTTTTTATATCCGAATGCTTTCTGATAGTAACTGAACAAATGCAGTGGCGTATAGTACGGCGTTGTTCCTACAGAACGCTCTTTTAAGAATGCCATAAAGTCGTCACGCTTTGTCGCGTCTAGAATGCATATCGGGAACAAATGACCTGAATGTACAAAATCGTATTGCGGAATACCCTGCATTGAAATCTTGTCAAACAAATTAGCAAACGCCTTTCTGTACCTGTCTGATAGATGACGTCGTCTTATGTTGAGCATTTCTAATTCTTGCAATTGGTGTAAACCGATTGCTGCTTGAATATCAGACATATTGCTCTTGAAGCCCGGGAATACCACATCGTAGTAACAGCTGCCGTTTTTGGAGAACCTATCCCAAATCGACCTATCGATACCGTGAAATCTTTGTAATCCCAAAGTCTTCTTTTCTGCTTCTGAATCCAAAACGACGCAACCGCCTTCACCAGAGGTCATGTTCTTAATCGGGTGGAAGCTGAATACCTGAATATCACCGAAAGTTCCGATTTTCTTTCCTTTATAAGAGGTGCCCATAGCGTGGGCGGCATCTTCAATCACTCGAAGATTTTTCTTTTTTGCGATTTCATAAATCGGATCTAAATCTACAGGAAGACCTGCATAGTGCACTGGCATAATCGCTTTTGTTTTAGATGTACATGCTGCTTCTATCTTTTTTGGATCAATGTTGAATGTATCTTTCTCTATATCAACAAAAACAGGCTTCGCACCAAGCATCGCGATAACATTTGATGTCGCGACGAATGTCAGAGGAGTGGTAACGACCTCATCTCCAGCTTTTACACCAATGGCCATTAACGCAGCTTGCAAACCGGCTGTTGCGGAAGTAAGACACATAGCGCTTCTGCCGAAGTATTCACTCAAACTCGCTTCAAACTTTTGAGTCAACGGCCCTGTTGCCAGCCACCCTGATTTCAAAACTTTTGTTACTTCTTCAATTGTTTCATCACTTATTGTCGGCCTTGATAAAGGCAGAAACTTATCAACTTTTTGCAACGCAAATTACTCCCAATAAAATTAAAAAAATTCCTGCGCCTCGATACAGATTAATGTTTTCGGCGAAGAAAAAATATCCTCCAATAGCAGCCAAAACATAGGACAAACTGCCGAAAGGATACAGAAAACTCAGGTCAAATTGAGCCAGTAAATATAGCCACAACAGCAGAGATACAACAAATATGAAAACCCCGCCGAATATATGAATATTCGTTACCAGCGAGAAAATTAGCACAAGTGGAGAGGCTGTAAAATCAATGCTTGCAACTCCTTTTTTCAACAATAATTGCGCTATAACATTGATGAAAACTTGAAAAATTATAAGAGCGTAATTAATCATCTGTTTGTTATCACTATAAAATGTTCATCAAAATCTAAAATCTTGTGAGAAATACTTTTCTCTGCAAAAACTTCTCGGTAATCCTTTCGGGATAATAGCAGAAAAATTCGTTTGTTTGTACTATTCCATAATTTCCAGAAATCCGTTTCTGTAATTATTTTATCGTTGTTTTTATCTGCGTTAGCTCCGAATTCTAACTCTCCCACGAAATCTACGTTACCAACAGTGCTGTTCAGATACACAGGGAAATCCTGATAATATCTCTTATAACAATATACTAAGTCTCCATCGACTCGATTCATCCTAACGGCTTCAGCCATACGCTTTGTTGTTGGCTTTTTTTCGTTTTGATAATATGGAGCAGCTTTATTCACTATCCACATTAAATTTGCGCTGATAAATACGAACCAGAACATCAACAGTAATCTGTCGTTTTTACGATAAATTGCAAATACAAGTATTACAGCCGAAATTACCAGAACTCCTAAAAATGCTTGCATTAACAGCATAACGTTTACGTTCTGTAATATATTTGATATTTGAGATTTTGCCGTTACACAGGCTGCACAAGCAGCAATTAACAGAACGACATTCATCCAAGATCCGTATTTAAAGTCTAAGGAATTTTGTTCTATTGAATTGACAATGCATTTTCCTGTAAGGAGAGCCAACGGAGGAACAATTGGCAAGATATATGGAATTAATTTTGAATTTGCAAATGAATAGAATCCTAAGATACCGAAAATCCAGCAAGCAAAAAAAACATTTTCAGAATCGAACTTTACGAATTTTTTTAAAGTATTTTTTAACGCGACTAACGCAAAACCTGTCCACGGAAGAAAACCTGCGATTAGTATCGGCAGAAAGAACCAACACGGCTGATACCTATCATGCATTTTGGTTGTGTATCTGAGAAAATGTTCTCCAATGAAGTAGAAATATGGAAAATCTGGATTTTTTATTGAAACTGCAACATGCCACGGTAGAAAAATTGCGAAGAAAACCGTCAGCCCCCACGGATTTAACATTTCAGGTATTTTTTTCCAATTGTTTGTAAATAAAATCCATAAACACGCTACAAATCCAGGTAACACAGCACCTATCAATCCTTTTGTGAGACACGCGATTGCAGATAGTGCGTACATCAAAATCATTAACAGATTTCGATGTTTGCTTTCTCTTATGAAAATAGCAAAAAAACACCATAATACCGAACATATTAAAACTGAATTGACTAAATCTAAGATAATTAATCGACTATGCGCGTAGTACAAAATATTAGTGGCAAGAATTCCAGCAGAAAATAAACCAACAGCTCCTGAATAATATTGAGCTCCTACAAGAAAAACCGCTAAACAACCGAGTACAGCAAACACTATCAGCCACAAACGCATGGAAGTTTCATTAATGCCTAATGTTTTAATGACTGCAGCTTGCATCCAGTAAAACAAAACTGGTTTTTCAAAATATTTCAGATCATCTAACTTGGGAGTGATGTAATCACCGGTTACGACCATCTCGCGGGGAATTTCGACATAACGTCCTTCATCAGGATCTGCAAAATGTCTGTTGCCAATTTCATAAGAGAAAAACGCCGACAGAATGACAGCTAAAAACAACAAAAATTTCACACCTTTTATTCGGCTCTCAATTTGTTGCTTTTCCATATAACTCCCGCCCAGATGATTGGAGCGGGTGAAGGGAATCGGACCCTCGTCTCAAGCTTGGGAAGCTTATGCTCTACCATTGAGCTACACCCGCATTCAACGAGCCATATTACTTCACTAATTCTACTCTTGCAATAGCTGGTTGTCCGTTCTTTCTCTCAACGGTTATTCTAAAGCTTTTTTTATACACTGATGTCGCGTATCCAACTGCAGCTTGTTCGGATCGCTTTATGACGATAGTTTTCTTCTGGCCGCAATTGCAACCTTTCCCCATATTTTCATACGATAACTTACTTACTTCCTGCAAAAGTTTTCGCTCTTTTGGAATAGCGAGTAGTAAGTTGGGACGATTTTGGTAGAATCCGTATCCTATCTTAAATGAAATAGGTTTTGGATCATTCTGGGCAAAGAAATCAGATAATGTCTGTTGTCTGAAACGCTCAAACACAGGCAAAGTCGGTTGAGTATACACACCAAATGGATACTTTTCCCACTTTGAATCGAAGAAATAAAACGGAATGCCAGTATCATCTTGTAATACTGCCTGAGAATTATCCAGTATAAAAGCGCGAACTTTGGAAAACTCTTTATTATGCAGAGCATAAGAGGCGCTTTTAATGAGGGTAACGAATTTCTTTGAATGCATAAAATTGAAAATGTGCGGTAATTTGGTTGCTTTCGAGAAATCTATGCGAAGGTAATATACAGTCTTTGTTACTCCATCCTTTGCGCATTTCATTTTAAGTGCATCTAATTCTCCATTTCCTCGTTGGACCTCATTTCCATCGCAATTAATAGAAATATCTTCGACGGAAAGTATCTTATATCCGAGTTTACTCAATTGAAGTAATAGTAAATAAACGCACCCACGAACATCTCGATTAGACAATTGTGTCATCATTTCCGATGTAATAAAAAAACCCTTGTCCAAATAGGCAGAAATAGCAGTATCCACAGCTTTGAAAGTCTCTTTTCGAGATAGATTTTTCTCAATGTGTGCGAAACTTCCTATAGGCTCTAATCCAAGTAAAACATACGTATCAGCTTGTGGAAAAAATTGCATTGCATATGCGATGTCGGGACCACCAAATGGGTAAAACACAGTATTTGCGTCAGTTATATGCGGAGATATATTTGTTTCAGCCCAAGCTTTTACATGGCCTAAACTATTCGTAAGTAGCGTTTCCCAACGTTGCTTTACCGATTCGATACAGCCAAGGTATTCAGGATCATTTAAAAACTCATTTGGAATGTAGGAACCCGCTAACTGCTTCGCTGCCAAGTTAAACTTATTATCAGTCGTTTGAACAGTCTCTTCTTGTGTTTCTGTAGTGGTATTTTCAGCACACAAACATAAACACGGAATAGCGCATAACGCAAATATTATCTTTTTCATAAACTCACCAACAATTGTAACTACATCCTACAACAATAAAGATTACAAAAAGTTAAAATCTCCATAAATCACAAATTCGGCTTGTGATAAACACTAAAAATATATATCTTCTATAACATAAATACACTTAGGAATGGAAAAAATGTTTAAATATTTACGTGGGTTGATCTCTTCCGATATGGGAATCGATTTAGGCACTGCAAATACTCTGGTTTATGTGAGAGGAAAAGGAATTATCTTAAATGAACCGTCAGTTGTAGCTCTTGCAGAGGATATGGGAAAGAAACACGTTCTTGCCGTAGGTGAAGAAGCAAAATTAATGGTAGGGCGTACTCCGGGAAATATTACGGCAATTAGGCCACTAAAAGATGGCGTTATTGCGGATTTCGATGTCGCTCAAGAAATGATAAAGCATTTCATTCGTAAAGTGCATAATAGAAAAAGCTTTGTTAGTCCGCAGATAGTTATTTGTATTCCTAGGGGGGCAACTGCCGTCGAGCGACGTGCTATTCAGGAATCGGCGGAATGTGCGGGAGCTCGAAGGGTTTTCTTAATTGAAGAGCCAATGGCTGCAGCTATTGGTGCAGGATTGCCAGTAACTGAGCCTACAGGCTCTATGGTTGTTGATATTGGCGGTGGAACGACAGAAGTGGCGGTCTTATCTCTTGGCGGAATTGTTTACGGTAATTCCGTTAGAGTGGGGGGCGATAAAATGGATGAGGCCATTATCAACTACATTCGCAAACAACATAACTTATTAATTGGCGATACAACGGCTGAAAAAATAAAAAAGGAAATCGGCGCTGCGATCCATCCTGCAAGGGGAGAGGGACGAGAAATGTCGATTAAGGGACGTGATTTGATAAATGGTGTTCCTAAAGAAATAAGGATTACCGAAAGTCAAATAGTTGAGAGCTTAACGGAACCGGTAGCAGCAGTAGTTGAGGGCGTGAAGTATGCTTTGGAAAATACTCCGCCGGAGCTATCTGCAGATATTGTTGATAAAGGTATTGTTATGACGGGAGGCGGTTCTCTATTGTCTCGTTTAGACGAGTTGATTCGAGTAAAAACAGGGTTGCCAGTCATTGTCGCAGAAGATCCGTTACTATGCGTTGCTTTAGGAACTGGTAAAACTCTCGAAGAATTGGATGTAATGAAAGCGGTTCTTTTGAAAGCGTATTAATTAACGAATGACCAAAAAATCGTTTACACTACAGAAGCGAGTTAGAAGCAAAGAGATTGTTTTTTCGCTGGTAGTTTGTGTTATTGCGATTTTGGTGTTTCATACAGAGTTTGTTGCAAATCAAATCTTAAAACCTATGCAAAACATGATATATCATGTCGATGCTTCGATACATGCTTGTATCGATAGCGGTTCATTGTTTTATGAGCGAGTAAAATTTATTTTTTCAGACGAAATTGGCAATGTCTTAGTAAAAATTCGAGAAGAAAACCAACGATTGCGTAGTGAAATTTCTGTGCTAAAAAAGTTAGAAAAGGAAAATACAGAACTTAAAAAATTATTAGACGTAAAAAATGACGATAAGCACAGTATTGCCACAGCTAAAGTCATAACCATTTTTGCAAATGATTTTTCAAGAAACTGTTTAATAAATGTTGGTAGAGACAAGCTCATTTCCGCCGATGACATTGTTTTCAATCAAGACGGGCTAATTGGAAGAATTATTGATGTCGGAGAAAATTGGAGTAAAGTTTTATTAATTACAGATGCTGGCTCAAATATTCCTGTAAAAATAGGTTCACAAAATATTAACGCAATTATCAGTGGTGATAACGATAGTAAATTAAAAATTGCGATTGTTCATGAAGATTTGCAACCCGAAGAAGGACAATTAGTGGTAACTTCAGGGTATGGAGAGGTGTTTGAAGAAGGAATGAAAGTAGGAACGCTTATTAAGCAAAATGAGAAACTTTTCGTAAAACCATACGTTGACTTTAATTCATTAAAATATTTGAGTGTGTTGAGAAAACATGCGGTTGATTGATAGATGTATTTTTCTTTTTATCGCTGGCGTTTTATTCTTATGTGAATCGCTATTTTCGACTAATTTAGCTGATAGTACTTTTTATGTGTTTATTTTTCTGTCGGCTTTGTCTCTAAAAATTAACCTCGAGTTGGCGGAAATAAGTATTGTCGCTATTTTCGCGGATATATGTGCACATCGTTATGTCGGCATTTCAATAATTTCATATGTTTCGTTATATTTGTTAACGGTTGGATGGCGAAATACTTTAAGAAGTTTTCATTCAAAAGAGAGAATGTATTACTTCTTTTTGTTTCTGTGTATGATGAAGCTTATCATGTTTGCTTTCGTTCTTGCATTCGGAGGGAAGTTCGATATATTTGCGCATTTGAAACAGATTGTCTATTCAATGATTTTAATTGGTGCATATTACATTTGTAATAGGATGTGGAAGGTGGCTCGTGCATTCTAGAGAATTCAATCGCTCTCAGTTTAGGCGAGATTTGCTTGTCATTGTTGTATGTGTACTGTGCGGTCTTCTTATAGCGAATCTCTATATTCTGCAAATAGGGAACTCTGATAAATACATGATTCTTTCTGATAAAAACAGAATTCGTTTAATTCCATCATTACCGAAAAGAGGGCGAATTATAACCTCTGACGGAAAGACAGTCGCTGGTAATGTCTGTCGTTATAAATTAATCATGGAGTATTGCGACAAGAAAACTTTTTCCGAGAATCTTGATATTATAGGACAGCAGATAAAATTTACTGCAGATGAAAAAAAAGAACTATTAGAAGTCAGACAGCGGGCCCGTGCATATCATCTACCAATAGTTATAAGGCAAGACTTATCTTGGGAAGAGTATGCTAAGGTTTCAATGTTGTTTTTTAAATTAAAAAACGTATCTATAGAAAATGTATATGTGCGAAATTATGAAATTCCATATGAATTTAGCCATATTGTCGGCCATACCGTTTTTAGTCAAGATAACATTAGAGGAATCGTTGGGAAAACAGGACTAGAATTGTCATTGAACGAAGATCTGATGGGCAAAGTCGGTAGTGTGCAAATGGAGGTTAATTCTGTCGGCAAGAAAGTCAGAGTTATAGATTCTGTTGAACCAGTAAATGGAAAAGATATTGTTATAACGATAGATTCTGAGCTGCAGAAATATGTTTACGAATTGATATCTCAACAGAAAGCGGGAGCAAGTATTGTAATTAATATTTCGAATGGAGAGATTTTAGCTTCGGCGTCTGTGCCTGGTTTTGATATAAATTCA
>JAILGW010000076.1 GCA_024696365.1 Alphaproteobacteria bacterium
CAACTCGTATCCGACGCAAGCTCTCATTTTTTCCAAACGATACCAGCATATCGAAAATACTTGGTGTGATCTTCTTTCCAGTGAGAATGTTGCGTAAAAGTTGCGCTATCTTTCCAAACGATACACCTAGTTCTTCAGCAATTGCACGTAACTCTTTTTCTAGAGCTTCTTCTGTCCAATCGTCAGCATTTTCCAATTTTTGTAGAACGGTTTTCAGCATGTTTTTCGAATCATTATCTAGCGTCGATGGAATGAACTTATCCGTATAAATCGACGACATATCCTTCAGTTCAAGTAAGGTTTTTGCGCGCTGCTTTAAGCCGTTCATGCCCCGCAAAACTCTTTCTCTTTCTTCTCCGTGAATTTCACCGGTGAAACGTTGCAATTCGTTAAATAACCTGTCGTTATCTGCTTCACGCATATAATGACCGTTCAAATTTGCTAATTTCGCGAAATCTAATCTGGAGGCTGACTTTCCCAGATTTTCAGTTGTAAACCACTCGATAGCTTGCTCTCTGGAAATGATTTCGTCATTACCGTGAGACCAGCCGAGACGCAGCAAACAATTGCAAATCGCCTCAGGTAAATATCCCATATCACGATAAGCTTCGATACCCAGGGCACCATGTCTCTTAGATAACTTCGCGCCGTCTGGTCCGTGTATCAGCGGAATATGTCCGTAAGTCGGAATTTCCCAACCGAAGGCGTTATAAATTTGGATATGACGGAATGTGTTGGTTAAGTGGTCATCCCCACGAATAACATGAGTGACGCCCATATCGTGGTCATCGACGACAACCGAAAGCATAAACGTCGGTGTACCATCGCTTCTTACGAGAATCATATCGTCCAGCTGTTCGTTCTCAACTGTAACAGTTCCTTGCACAATATCATGCAAAACCGTACTGCCCGTTTGTGGAGCTTTCAAACGAATGACAGGCTTAACTCCCGCCGGAGCTTCTTTCGGATCTCTGTCTCTCCACATGCCGTTGTATTTTGGAGACATTCCCTTGGCTTTGGCTTCGTTGCGCATTGCCTCGAGCTCTTCAGGGGTGCAATAGCAATAATAAGCCTTACCTTCCTCAACTAATTTATGAGCGAGTTCCACATGATGCTGAATTCTCGAAAATTGGAAAACCGCGTCGCCGTCCCAATTAATGCCAAGCCATTTCAGTCCGTTGAATATCGCGTCCACAGCTTCCTGTGTAGAACGTTCTCTGTCGGTATCCTCTATGCGTAATACGAACTTTCCGCCGTAATGACGTGCTAATAACCAGTTGAATAACGCCGTTCTGGCACCGCCGATGTGCAAAAATCCGGTAGGAGAGGGCGCGAAACGTGTAACTATATTCATGTATGTTTACTCTTCATAAATCAATCAGCCGTATTCTATAGTCTAAAGATGTGGTAGTAAATGTTTAGAGAAAAAATTCATCATTTTATAGATGATTTCTGTGAATACGAAAAATACCGCTTGCCGAACTTCGTTCCAGTCGGAATCGGTATAGGCGTTGGAATTTACTTTTCGTTGAGTAATGAACCACTGTTTTGGTTGAATATTTGCACGTTGATTTTAACGTTGCTGGCGACAATTTTCTGCAAACCATGCAGATGGGCTTGTGGTATTTTGCTAATCATCAATATCGGATTTTTCGCGGGGCAATTGCGAACGAAAACTGTCGATACTTACATGCTTTCACATAAAATCGATAAACCGATAAATATTTTCGCGACCATCGAAACTTGCGAGAAAACGGAAAAGGGAATGACGTTTATTGTGAACGACGTGCATAGGCAGTCGAAATATCCGTCATCGATAAACAACATAAATAAACTGCATTTAACTTGGCGAGGGAAAAAGGCGCTGGCGTCTGAAAAAGATTATCAGCCGGGAGATAAGGTGTCTTTTCGTGTTGTGATGTCGCCGTTGACTTCGCGAGCTTTCCCGCAGGCGTATGATTTCAAAAAACAGTTTTATTTCAAAGGAATCGGAGCACGCGGATTTATTACTAAAGAACCGAAAATCATCGGGCATAGCGAAACGACCACTTTTAAAACATTCATTGAACAACTGCGTCACAAAATAAATAAAAAAATCGAATCGCAATTGTCGGGAGATACGGCAGCTATATCCAAGGCGTTGACGACTGGCAGCAAAACCGGCATTCCGCAAAAAGTGCGAGACTCATTTGCTAGGTCAGGCATTGCGCACATCCTCGCGATATCGGGATTACACATGGGAATCATCGGCTTTTTCGTGTTTTGGTTATGCCGTTTGCTTTTATGCTGTGCTATCGGAAAATACTACAACGTTAAAAAAATAGCGGCGGTGATTTCTTGGTTAGTGGTTCTGTTTTATCTCTTCATTTCCGGCTGTTCTGTTCCGTCAATGCGAGCGTTCATTATGCATACGCTGGTTATTTGCGCAATTCTGCTTAATCGAACCGCTTTGACAATGCGTTCTGTAGCAGTCGCTGCAACGATTATTATTTTATGTTCTCCCGAGGTGATACTGTTTCCAAGCTTTCAAATGTCGTTTGGAGCGGTTATCGCTCTCGTCGCTTTTTATGAGCACGCGTGGGATTTTTCTCCCGTGTTCAAAATGTTTTCTAACGTGGTGATGACAACGATAATAGCGTCAATTCCGACAGCACTTTTTTCCATGTACGCGTTCAATCAATTGACGTTAAATAGTGTTCTCGCGAATATAGTTGCAGTTCCCCTCATGACGTTTTTCATCATGCCGATAGCGTTAACGGCGTTATTTCTTATGCTATTTAATTGCGCTCAGCCACTGATAATTTTGTTTGGGTACGGAGTCAATATTCTTATAAAAATCGCGGATTACGTTTCGCAATTGCCGGGATCTTTTTTCATTATGCACACGCCGTCAGTTACAGTGATGATTGTCATTGTACTTTCGGGATTAATATTGACGTTACTTCATCACAAAGTTCGACTTATCGGATTTGCGGGAATAGTCTGTGGACTGATTCTTTACGTGTTCGAGCCATTACCGGATATTTTTGTTTCTCAAGATACAAAAGCTATTGGCATTAGAACTGACGACGCTGTTTGCTTTAATCATCTCGGATATTTTCGCTCGATAACGTCAGCTTGGGCAAAATCAGTTGGATTTGAGAAAAGAGAAAAATTCAACTCTAAAGCTTGTCGAAAGTTTATCTCTCAAATTGACGATGATACCTACAAGGCTAACATCAAGAATACGGAAGTTTTAATTACGCACGATGCGGATATGGAATCTGACGAAGCATTGCTGTTTCATCTAAACGAGCCGAGAAAATTTGCAGAACTGATTTACCTGCCATCTCGAAAAACGACCTCTGGAAAAGACAAACATCGCCCATGGAGTTAAAATCTTTTCCTGTTTTTAATTTGTGGCTTTTGCAATAACCTGAAATCGTTGTTGAAAAACGTCTAAAATTATAGAAAAATTAAAAACGAACAGCATCGCTGCATGTTTTTAAGGAGGAGAATATAAATGAAAAAAATAATTCTGACATGTTTTATTACAGTACTAGGAGTAAATTGCTACGAATCAGCAAACTGCAGTGCAGCAAAAAGCTCTCTTCTAATTTCAGCAACTGGAGTTGATCCTTCCGGACAATCGTTAATCTGCCCTATAATTCCACATTTACAGGGTTATCGTTTCTTGCTGTTTTCTCCTCCGAAGGTTCCACTAGCTGAAAGTGTGGATGGGAAGCCTCAAGACTGCTTTCCGCTTCCACCTAATGTTATTTCACTAGCCAATACACAAGCATTTCCATATATCTATCGTCCTTTTTTTTCGTCACCCCCCTCATCTTTTGGGGGGCCGCCCTATAGGGTGCCTGAAAAATTGGATCCTCACTATGCTTCTCCAACCGAAGCCCCTTTAACTACAACTTCTGCTGAACCAAAACCTTTAAAATACAGATCTTTGATCTCACCACAATGGAGCCGAATTCCCGAAAATACAGGACAGTCCTCAATGAAGACGCGAGTTGACCATTTTAATGGCCGTACACGAAAAACCCAAGAAAAAAGAATGCAATGGGCAGGTCTTGCTGTATGGTTTAACTGTGTTCCAGAAGTTAAAAGGGAATTGCTTAACAGACAAATGTCGGACCCTAAATTGTTCAATAGACAAGGGCCAAGTTTTTTTGGTTGGTGGAAAGGAACAGCATTACGAAAGACTCCTTGGAAGATAAACTGTGCAGTTATTCATCCTAAAACAATGCCGATATTATATCAATTGTGTGATTCCATTCGGGAGCTGTTTATATCTCAAATTTGCAAATTTGACAACCAATACTGCAAAATAGAAGATGACATGCCAACGGTTGTAAAAGATGATATACCAACTGTTGACAAGCGGCCTAGATGTACAACAAAGTATGCAATAACAATTAACGACCCATTCCCACCAGTTCCAGATACATGGGAAATGGATATCGGCGAACTAGCGTTCACTGCAGAAGAACAAAAACTGAAGAAGCAAATCGAAACTATCGTAATACAAGATTGGAAAGAATATGCGTCATCACGGTTAACAGCAGATAAAAAGACAGATACCAGTGCGAATATGGAAAGACCAGACTTTCAAGAGGAACTAGGAGAAGGGGAACGCCCTCCAAAGAAAAGAAGAGAAGACGATGGCAGTCTTACTAAAGGTAACGGTGGTAGTTTTACTGAAGGTAAAAGTGCACCATCCTCTGATTCAAAAGTATTAAAAATCAGAATAATCCTGCCGCCGGCTTGTTCGTCAAAAGAATCTCCGCAGGCATCTGAACAGAAAGCCGATGTAAAAATTTAAACGCTTTGCCCTAAAAAGCTTTTTGTATTATAGGGTTGTGTTTTTGTCAATTTTGGGCTATAAGTATTCTCCGATGCTAACAACGCATCGGTCTTAGAGTTTTAGTAGTAATTCAGTAGTTTCGTAAAAAAATCAGAAAGAAGTCATACGGTGTGATTTCTAAAAATAGCTTTGAGAGAAATATGAAGAAAATAATATATATATCTATGGCTGCTGCGTTTGGGGTTGCCTTTTTAAACTCGACTGAAGCTACAGTTTTACCTACTAGTACAGGTAAAGAAAATACGCGTCCTAATATCATGAGACCTGTGACTGATAAACGGACACAAAATCCCAAAAGCCGCATGCACAGGGAACAAAGAGGAGCAGCAAATACACCCCAGAGCAAAAATAAAAATCCACATGTAAATGGCGCTTGGAAGGAAGCATTAAAGGCTACGGCAACGGAACTTCAGCGTAAAAATCCGCAGAAGACAAAAGCTAAGTGGGAAGCATTAGTGGCCAGCGCAATAGCAAAATTGGAAAAATTAAAACAGCAACAAAAATCCACATCGGTTGACCAGCCCATTGTTGCTTCTTCAACTTCCACAGAACTTTATCATCAAAGCTCGTGGCATAGTGCAACTGCGATAGAACTTGCTGTAGGCTTACCTCGAGCAATGACGAACTGGGAGATTTTAATGTTAAGGAATTCCAAAATCAGAGGCGGCAGATATATTGCTCTTGAATGTTTTTGTCATTTTTATCTGTATGGCATTGTCTCTCCAATTGGGAGGTACGCTTTAGATTATTGGATAATGCCTTTATTAAAAAAATTGGAGATCGCGAACTCCGGATTTTTCTCACCAACAAAGAAGAGCATAGAAAATGTACTTAAAGGTGAGGCAGAGAGACAAGCCGCCACGGAATTTGCAACTATAGACTATACATGCGCAGGAATTGAGCCCCATCAATTTGTGTCGAATTTATGCGCAGAATTGGCAGAGGAAGCATCATCAGATCTTGCAGTAAACTATGCTGATGAAGGCAAATGGAAGTTACAAACGCTGGAGGAAGCCACTTGGATAAGAAACTTGTCTAATATTCCACATCCATTGTTTCATATTTTTGCTCAATTATATTCGCTGGGAATCATCGATGTTCTTGGGCAAGAAGCTTTAATACACTGGTTAGTTCCTTTGTATCAACATATTTCAGGCTCAAAAACGCTAAAGACGATAAATGAAGCAACCTTTAACATGTTGCAAGAACTAGGACAGCAAGCCATAGGGGATTTATGCATAGGGACCTCATACCCAAGAGCCTGGCTAAAATATCGCTGTCCCCAGCTTGTCAAATAGAAACGATAACCCCTCGTTCTCCCCTGCGAAAGCCGCGTCTTTAACGGCGTTTGCAGAGTCTCAGACAAAAAGCAGTCCCATCAGCCAAACGCTGGTGGGGAATCTGCTTTGTTTTTGAATTACTTTGAATAAGTACTTTGAAAATCTATTCACCCCCATTAAAACAGATTCTCAAAAACGACTTTACACCATTTACCAAAGTTTGAATCGTTTTAGGAAGCTGATCACCCGAAATGTAATCCAAATTAATTGGGGCTATGCCTTGTTTATTCAGAATCTCAGTGACTCTGTCAACGGCTTCCTGCACTTCCTTGACGGCCTGCCCACTTTTTTTCATATTACTGAGCGGTTTAGTATCGACATTTGATGCTGCTTTAGGAGTAAGATCTATCACTGGTACATTAGACCCCGAAATTTGTTCTTGCTTCAATATGTCGATATTTTCCAACTGATCGCAAAAAACTTTAATTCCAGCGTTTGTAGACGAAGTCGCCGTAGAACCATCTAATAAGTCTTTCGTTTTTGCTTCTTTTGTCAAATCCTGCAGGGCATCAGCTAGTTGCTTTGCTGCATTCAAGAGACTTTTCTGATTTTTAGCAGAAATTTTTTTCACAGGTGTGGCAAATGCTCGTATTACTGTCGATTTCACCACGTGATTCGCGGCATCTTCGGTTATAGCTATGTCATTTTCAGTTATAGTTGTGTCTTTTTCTGGAACCACTGCTTCAGCCAATTGTTCTTGTTTTTTCGATGGCCATAATGCCTTTCTTGCATCGCCTATGGCCTGCTTTACAGATCCTGGATTTCTCGGAAGAGACGTACTATCCCTAGTTCCATAAATCTTTAAAACGGCATTCAGTTCATCTTCAAATGTTGGGGCTCTCCTACTATCAACTCTCGGCAGCTCCAATGCCGCACTTTGCGCAGAGTCTGAAGTTTCACTTTTGGTGGCGTAAACGTCAAGAGCTAAACCTAACGCTAACACGGCATAAATAACTTTTTTCATATTAATTTTCTCCTTTCGTAGTTAATATTTATAATCAATAATAAAAATATTTGTATCACAAACAAAACAATTTGTCAAGAAAGAATGATGTTTTTGTTTAAAATTTTTGTTGTCTTGTAAGGGGGGCATCCTTTCCTCGCTTGCATCGATTGTACGGTATGGCATAATTCATTAAAACGCCCATTCAGGCTCAAAAACGCTAAAGACGATAGATGAAGCAACCTTTAAAACGTTGCAAGCACTAGGACAGCAAGCCATGTGGGATTTATATACAGGTATCTCATACCCAAGAACCTGGCTAAAATATCGCTGTCCCCAGCTCGTCAAATAGAGGTGATAACCCCTCGTTCTTCCCTGCGAAAGCCGCGTCTTTAACGGCGTTCGCAGAGTCTCAGACAAAAAGCAGTCCCACTAGCTAAACGCTGGTGGGGAATCTGCTTTGTTTTCTTTTCTTTGAGAGTTACCAGAATTAACTTCTGCTATTTTTGTATGTTATTTTCTCTTGAACATGTCAAAAATACGGCGAATTCCGCCAGCTATCTGGTCCATAATGCCTGACACGACATTTCTTAACCCCGTCAGCAGCTGCTTCATTTGATCTGAATCGAACAAGCGACGGAGATTCGGATCATTTGAGGCATCACTAACACTTTGTTCAACTACCGCAGAAATGTTTTGTGGGCTTAAATCGATAACAGTGCTGCCATCTGCCGGTTTCGCAATTTCCACCAACTGTCGCATGTTTTCCGCGAAATTTTCCATCGCATCTTGTTCAATAGGAGTCGGTTGTTCTGGCTGTTGTCCTTTAGCACGACTGGTTAACGCCAAATCTGACGTTGTTGATGAAGCTGATAATGCCCGTCGTCGCCTTGTCGACTCAAGTCGTCCTGCATGTTGCCGATCAACACTCATACGCAGATAGAATGGAATCATATCCCTTATATTCTTATTGATTTCCACCAAATACTGATTGCCTACTCGAATTTGATCTGGATCCTTAATATGTTCCATTGTGAGCTTTTCTATGGCACTAGTGACTGTACTGGCAACGGTATTAATTAGAACTCGAGTATTTTCTTCTGCTGACACACTACTTTGTGTTGGAACCACGTCCATAGATGGAGAAGTTGTGCCTTCATCTGCGCTTGAAGCAGAGCTTCTTTCTGAAGCTTCTCCCTCTCTTTTCCTCGCATTGCTTCGTTGAAACCTTTCTGCCAGTTCCTGCCAATCTTCTCGTTTCCCCAATGCTGCAGCATTAAAAGGAGCAGTTGAAGGACGTCTTTCCGCTCCCGTTGGACTTGGAGTACGTCGTTCTGTAGTAGAGACAGGACTCGACTCTCGAACTTTGTAATGGGTAGTAGGCGAAGGAGTTCTAGTTGTGCTAAAATTTCTCGGAGTGGCTCTATTTGCTGCGCCACCAAACCTCGACATCCTATCAAAGGTTAATTTTGATGGGGATCCTTGATCTTTTGCTGAGGCATTAACGTCAAGAGCTAAACCTAACGCTAACACGGCATAAATAACTTTTTTCATATTAATTTTCTCCTTTCGTAGTTAATGTTTATAACCAATAATAAAAATATTTGTATCACAAACAAAACAATTTGTCAAGAAAAAATGGTGTTTTTTATTTAAAATTTTTGTTGCCTTATAAAAAACGTGCATCCACTCCTCACTTACAGCGATTGGACGGCATAGCATAATTCATTAAAGTTTGGTTTTTTCTACTCAATACTACGAAGCTTTTGTTCCCAAACGCGAGCTCTTTCCAAATCTTCGGCTGTGTCGACGCTTATTGGAGTATCTTTATCAATTACCGTAATACCAATGCTCATGCCGTTTTCCAGTGCACGCAGTTGCTCTAGTTTTTCTGTTTTTTCCAACTTGCTCTGCGGTAATTTAACGAATTTCTCAAGCGCAGCTGCCTGAAAACAATATATTCCGACATGATGATAATACGGCCCGTTAAACGGAACTGTCGCTCGACTGAAATATAACGCCCGTCCCTTATTCTCGGACGTAAACGCGATAACGGGCTTGACTGTACTATCGAGCTTGTAAGCATCATCTTTTATCAATGTCGCCAGAGTAGACATATCGTAATTGTCTGTGCGAACGATTTTTTCGGCCTCTTGAATGAATTCAGGCGCGATAAACGGTAAATCTCCCTGCACATTTATAATGTACTCGTAGTTTTTGTTATACTGCTGCCACGCGGAAAACACCCTGTCTGTTCCCGACGGTAGATTCGGATCGGTAAGAATTGCTATGCCACCAGCTCGCTCTATTGCATCACGAATTTCTTCGCCATCACATGCAACAATCACATCTCCGATATTCGCAGCAACTGCACTCTCATAAGTTCTGACAATTAACGGTTTCCCGCCGATGTCGGCAAGCATTTTCCCCGGAAGTCTTGTTGAAGCGACACGAGCAGGAATAACAACCAATGTTTTCATTTTTTTCCTATTATTACTAACGACACTGGTGCGGTCGAGAAGACTTGAACTTCCACGGAGTCTCCCCCACAGCGACCTCAACGCTGAGCGTCTACCAATTCCGCCACGACCGCAAATACATCTGATAAATAGCAAATATACGCAAATCTATCAATATCAAAAGTGAGAATATCAAGTTTTTTCTTTTCGTTGTATTTGGTAAGTATTTACACTAGAATAATTGCAAGTTTTAAGGAGTAAAAGATGAAAAAAACAGCAATATTATTAGCAAGCGTTTGCAGCTTGGCGGTGTTAATCAGCGGATGTGCAAGAAACATTTCTGCTAATTCGTATGATGCAAGGACTATCGGAGCGGCGTCGAATACGTATCCAGGCGTAATCGTAAGTATGAGAAAAGTTGCAGTTGAAGAAGGCGATTATCTCGAAGATAACAAGGCTGGTGGAATTATGGGAGCGATTGCAGGCGGCGTTCTTGGAAACGCAGTTGGCGGCGGACGTGGCAGAACAATCGCGACTGCAGCGGGTGCATTGGCCGGAGCGGCGGCGGGTGCATATGCTGAAAAGAAGTTAAAGTCCCAGGAAGGGTTTGAGTATACCGTTAAACTGGACAATGGCAGTATGAAGACTGTTGTACAGGGTACAGATGTTGTTTTACATCCAGGACAATCTGTTCTGTTAATTGAAGATAACAGAGGACGTTCTAGATTAGTTGCGGCACAGTAATATTTAGGGCGGGGAAAAGCCCCGCCTTTTTTTATGCACAAAATTCTTAGTTTTTTACAAGAAAATATATCTTTTGCGGCGGAGACGCTGTTTTACGGCGATTTAGTAGCCTTTCCAACTGAAACAGTTTATGGATTGGGCGGGAATGCGTACGATGATGAGGCTGTCACTAAAATTTTTCAGTATAAAGGTAGACCGCAATTTAATCCTGTGTCTGTGTGCTATGCGAATATTAACGATGCAGCGAAAGATGTAGAATTAACTAAACTTGCGGAAACTCTTGCAGAGCGCTTTTTGCCTGGTCCGCTTACAATAGTCTTAAAAAGGAGGGAAAATTCTCGATTGTCGTGGCTGTGTTCGGCAGGGCAAGAGACTATCGGCGTTCGTATTCCTAATTCGGAAATCGCAACAGCGTTACTGTCAGCTGTTCCGTTCCCATTGGCTGCACCAAGCGCGAATCGCTCTTCGGAATTGAGTCCAACGACGGCAAAGGCAGTCAGCGACAGTTTAAAATCTAACGAAAATCTCATTATTTTAGATGGTGGACAGTGCAAAGTTGGAATAGAATCGACCATTGTGGACTTATCAACATCGACGCCTAAACTCATAAGAGTGGGAGCAATATTAGCAGAGGAAATTGAGAGCATATGCGGTGTTCGGATTGAAAAGGGAAAATCTCTTGCAGCTTCGGTCAAGCATTATGCGCCAAACAAACCTCTTGTGATGAATGCAACATCTGCAGAAAGTGATGATGCACTGTTGGCCTTCGGTACTCCATTTGCGAACAATTGCGAATACATGCTAAATCTAAGTCTGACCGCAGATCTGAACGAAGCCGCCACTAACTTCTTTTACATGTTGCACGAGCTGGACAAAACAGACGCAAAAAGAATTTGCGTCATGCCTATTCCATCGCAAGGAATTGGTGCTGCAATCAACGAAAAACTGAAAGCGGGTAGTGAGAATTAGTTATACAAGAATTAGTTAAGCAAAATAATAATACTTAACTATTTATTAACTACTGCATATTTAGACTCTTGTTGTTTTTGTGGTAGCAGGAGTTTCAATAATGAGGACGATACGTACAATTATCGGAAGTTGCTTGGTAATTGCGTCAGTTGAAGCTATGCCTGTTTTTGAAGTTCCGGAACCACATCGAACATTCGCATGGAATAATGTCTCCGTAGAGATTCAAAAAGAAATACGAGAAACAATAGGACAATTCTGTTTCGATAATTTTAGCGTCTTAGTATCGGAAAAAGGGCGTGGCTTTCTTAGCAATGTATCTGATGTTATAGACAACATACAAGAAGTATGCGTCATACAAGAAGTATGCGTCGAAAACGGAGTAATAACAATCAGCCTGTCTCCGACAGAAGCATTCAAACATGAAGGAGAAACGTTAGCGCGAGTTGATGTTCAGAGTATCATTATGCGCAATGGAAACTGTACTTTCAGTGCAGAATCTGCCCTTGATTCGGCAGTTAATCTTTTCGCTTCGCGACCGAGAAGACCTCGGACTCATGTTTTTGTAAACGACTACGGAGTTTCTGATGAGGTTTTTTAATGAAAATGATTAAATCGACAATCTACTTCTGTGTGGCTGTGATTAATAGCGAAGCTTTTGCGGTATCGCCTCTACTACCACATGATAAAAATCCATGTGGAATAGCTAACCGAGCAATGCGACGCTTTGTGAAAATCATACAGATGTTAAATAATCCACCTGAATCTGAGCTTGGCAAAAATTCGGCATCTCCGGGTACGGCGGTTTGTTCTCCTAATATATCCTCTGGAGAGGGGGATTCTCCTGAGGTTAAGGCTTTATCGAAAGGAGATTCTCCTCAACCTATGCTATTTTGCCCTCCTAGAAACGAAGCTCGAGGTTCCCCTAGTATATCTCTATCTGGCAGTCCACAAAAACCCACCGTTTGTTTGTCGCTTTGCAATTCGCCTGATAAATTCGGCAGCTCGTCTTCTGGAACAGAGTCAACAGAACGGTTGCTTGTTTTAAAGCCGGATTCCGAACGTGCGCATGACTGGCGCCGTAATTCGGAGGAATGTATATCTTCTGAGAGTGAAGATAGCAGAGAATCTTCCGGTAGCAGTTCGCAGAGTACAGACAGTATTTTTAGTTCGACAGAAAAGGAAAAATCATGAAAAGGACAATATTTTTATTTATAGTAACAGTAACGTTAAACATTATGTGTGCTAATGTGACGTATGGAAGTGTCTCTCATATGCCTTTGGGGCAATATCAGCAAGACGTGTGCGCATCTCCAGTAATACAGAAACGGCCGCTACTTTCAGAACCTGCATCGGAGTCTTCGTCGGGAAGCGATTCTCTGTTATGTGCTCCAAAAGATAATGAAACGTATCCGCTAATCTTACTCCCTAATTCTGTGCGTGTGACATATGACAGGCGTAATTCTGACGCTTTTCCATATAGTATAGGAGAAATAGGGAGCGAACGATCAACAGGCGGATCTAAATCTCCGCAAACAGATAGTGATTGTTCCGATTCTTTATTTGGTGGTTCGCCAAGAGAGAGAGCTCAAAGTATGAATGGCTTGAAAAGTTAAATTTGATTGCTATAAACATCTGTTTACGCTTTTTCAGTGACAAATCAGCGAATATTGGTTATAGTTCTGTCAGATAATTGAGGAAATAGCCATGGGATTTAATTGCGGTATAGTTGGTCTTCCGAACGTTGGAAAGTCAACGTTGTTCAATGCTCTTACTCAAACGGCGGCAGCTGAAGCGATGAACTATCCGTTTTGCACGATTGAGCCGAATATCGGTCGTGTGGGCGTACCGGATCCTCGGTTGTTTACTCTGGCGAAAATGGCGAATAGCGCGAAAATCATTCCGACACAAATTGAAATTGTGGATATCGCGGGACTGGTAAAAGGTGCGAGCAATGGCGAAGGCCTCGGCAATCAGTTTTTGGGACACATTCGCGGAACAGATGCTATTCTGCATATTGTTCGCTGTTTTGAAAATAACGATATTACACATGTTAGCGGCAGTGTCGATCCAATTCGCGATATTGAGGTCGTTGAAACTGAATTGATGCTCGCAGATATAGAGAGCCTCACGAAGCGCGAGGCTAATATCTCGAAGAAAAATAATCCGGAATTGGCTCCTGAAAAGCAATTCTTGCAAAAGGCGATTGCGTGGCTTGAAGACGGAAAAATGCTGAACCAAATGGAATTCTCAGATGATGATAAGGTGTTTGCAGACGCTATGCATCTCATTACGAGAAAGCCGATTTTGTATGTGTGCAATGTTGCTGAGCGCGAAATCGTGTCGGGTAATGCGTTCACGAGGCAGGTAGAGACATACGCGAAGAGTAAGAATTTTTCGCACGTTATCGTGTCGGCTGAAATAGAATCGGAAATCGCTGTTATTCAGGATGAAGAAGAAAAAAAGGAATATATAGAATCGTTGGGATTGTCGGAGTCAGGTTTGGCAAGGGTCATTCGCGGTGGATATAATCTGTTGAATTTGATAACGTTTTTTACGGTCGGACCGTTGGAATCTCATGCTTGGACAACGACCAAAGACGCAAAAGCTCCAACGGCAGCGGGTGTCATTCACTCAGATTTCGAGCGTGGATTTATTTGCGCCGAGACAATCGGTTACGAAGATTATATCAAATATGACGGCGAAGCAGGCGCCAAAGCAGCGGGAAAAATGCGGCTTGAAGGCAAGGAATATGTCGTACAAGATGGAGATATTTTTCATTTCAGATTCAATGTGTAGAGGAATTTAAAATGACTAAAAAAATGGGATTTGGAGCGGTTTTAGCAATCGTGTTCGGAAGTCAGATCGGCTCGGGAATATTCGTTCTGCCCGCGAGTTTACAGCCTTTCGGTTGGTGGGGCGTGTACAGCTGGTGCTTTGCCGGAGCGGGAGCAATTTTACTCGCGATGGTTTTCGCGTCATTATGCTGCAAATTTCCGAAAACCGGAGGTCCTCATGTCTATGTTCAACAAGCGTTTGGTGATATTCCTGCATTTTTTACAGGTTGGACCTACTGGCTGGTGTCGTGGGTGAGCAGCTCCGTTGTTGTAATCGCCTCTATTGCGTGCTTGAGTCCGTTTTTCGGTGAACATCAATCTCCGATGTTGTACTTAACGTTAGAAATTTGCTTGCTGCTTATTATTATGGTTATCAACTGTAAAAGCGTTGAATTATCAGGCAAATTGGAATTTGTTTTATCTTTGTTGAAGTTTATACCGTTTGCCGTTGTGCCTGTTTTAATTTTTATGAATTTCGATGCTTCTAATATTGTGTTGAATTCTGAATATCAGCAAACACCATGGACTGAACTTGTTGCAACTGTAACGTCTCTCGCTTTTTGGGGATTTATCGGTGTGGAATGCGCGACAACTCCGGCAGAAGCGGTGGAAAATCCGTCCAAAACAATTCCGAGAGCAATAGTGCTCGGCACAACTTGCGTTGCGTTAATTTATTTTATTAACAATCTAGCGATTACCGGTGTTGTTCCTCAACAAGTATTGGCGCAAAGTAAGGCGCCGTATGTCGACGCAATGGATGCGGTTTTTGGAGGAGGCTCATCCATGATTATCGCCATAATTACATCAATTGTTTGTATTGGAACGCTAAATGCTTGGGTGCTGACATCTGCTCAAATTTCACTTGGCCTTGCTCAAGATAAATTACTTCCACCGGTATTTGCGAAGAAAAATAAAAACAATGCCCCATATATCAGTGTGATGATAAGCTGCCTTGGTATGATTCCGATTTTGGTGCTGACGAAGAACGAAAGCCTTACTCAACAGATAACATATATAATTGATTTTTCAGTGAAGGCTTTTTTGTTAGTTTATACTGTCTGCTGTCTTTCGTTGTTGAAGTTTGCGGTAAAGGAAAAGAAGATTTCAACCGCAATTCTTAGCGTCGCCGCCCTGTTATTTTGCGGATTGATGATAGCAGAATCTTCTTTGATATCGTTGATGATCGCGGCATTATTCGCGCTAAGTGGTATTTTCATCATTCCGACGTTGAAAAAAATATAATTGTTAACATTTTAGTAATTAATTTATGTTTTAATTACGTACAGTGGTTACCATGTGAATGTCGGGAAAAGATGAGTATGTTCAGAAAGTTGTTTAAAAAAGATTCCAAAGGAATGACCCTGATAGAATATACATTAATCATTTCATTTATCGCGTTTGTTATTATTAGTGCTTTGAGAGTTGTAGGTAGAGGTGTTAGTGGAACATTAAATCATCTCTCAAATGGTTTCAAAAACGGCGAATATTAAAAAAATCAATACGTATCTCATTTTTAGGCAGCCGATTCTGGCTGTTTTTTTATTTAAAAAATAAAAAATTTCAATTGTTAACGTTTTAGTAACTAAAATGCGCTTTAATATTATTAGTTGTAAAATATAAAACTCATAGAAGGAGAATGGTATGTTAAAAAACTTGTCCAGATTTTTGAAAAGCTCAAAAGGTGCGACAGCAATTGAGTATGCGCTTATTGCCAGCTTAATCGCCGTTGTTGCTATTTCGGGAATGAAGCTCATTGGAACACAAATTTCTACTAAACTAAACGCTATCGGTCAGAACCTGAGCGCTGCTGGTTCTGGTACTGCCGGTTAACGTTGTTGGTACGCATGGAGGTTGATATGTTGAAAAAAATATCCAGATTTTTGAAAAGCTCAAAAGGTGCGACAGCAATTGAGTATGCGCTTATTGCCAGCTTAATCGCCGTTGTTGCTATTTCGGGAA
>JAILGW010000097.1 GCA_024696365.1 Alphaproteobacteria bacterium
ATAGCCGCCGGCAAGCCAGGCGTCAATCTCGGAACGGAGGAAACGGAGCCGCTTGCCATCTTTGTGATAAGGTACGCGCCTGAGCGTGACCCAGTCGTAGATGGTTTTGCGAGCGGGTTTGTCGGGATGGTAGGCCATCAGGCCTTCAACGTCCATCCACTCGTCGGGGGTGTCCCCCTTGGCATCCTTGAGTTCAAGGACCAGGTTGACAAGGCGGTCAACCTTCTGTTCGAGAGATGCCACGATTTGGGGCACCTGCTCAAGAGTAATGTTGTTTGATAACATAAAATATCAGCGGCTACATAGACTCCGGAACGCGCCGCTGAACCGTGAGCCGTCACTTGTTCGTTCAAATGACAGCCACGAAGGAAATAGGTGAATAGACAGTACTCCAGCAGTGAACGGGTCTCACCGCATTCTCTGTCTTTCACCGTTGTAAGACGCTGATAATCAGCTTATGAATTTGTGTAAAAAAGAAGGACGGTGAGAGGATTTTGAACCCTTTCACCGTCCAGTGTTCGGTATGTGAGGAGATTATTCCCCTGTGACTCGTCTAACGTATTGATTGTATCCGCTGGGGGCCACGCTGAACTTCTTCTTCAGGACATCCCATGTCGGGTCATCAGGGTTTGACAAACCGTGATAGAGAAAGTCGATCCACTCGTCTTGTACGTTACGGTGGTAAATGTCACCGTGAATCAGATATATCGTGTAACGCAACCAGGTGACGCCTTTGGGAATGACAGGCACCCGCCGCGTGATGGCGGGACATTGTTTGTTTTTCACAAGGTCTTCCAAATAGGACTTCAGCAGGAGGTAGTCGGCTTCCGGCATTACACGTTCCTGTGTGTCGGGGTCAATTCCGTTGAGGAAGGCTATGCGTTTATGGACAAATGCCACCTTGTCTTTATCGGACGTAGCGAGGCCGACGGGCAACGGTTTCGGAGAACCAGATTTGTGCCCGGCATTCCTTTTCGAGACATAAATAGCGGCAGGGTCGCTCAAATACTGTTCGTTTTGCTTGTTGAGGAACACACATAATTGATATTTGATTGACTGCTCACACTTGAAGCAATCATTTAGGTCATAGTCGCTTAGTTGTTCCTCAATGATGTTGGAGCGCTCCAGGGCGGTGTCTTCTTTCTCATATTCGGCCCTGAACGCTTCACGCTGAGCCTTCACGACAGGGGTGACGACCGTCTTCTCGATGAGCTGTTTCACGTCCGTCACGTGTGTACCCGCGGAAGCGATAAAGATGAAATTCTCCAATGCTGCCGCTACTATCAACAGGTCTGGACGTGATTCAACTTCTTCCGCATGGCCTTTCATTTCCGTGAGCACTTTGGACGCATCGCCCGGTTTATCATCGACGATACAGCGCTGCGCCCTGTGAACAAGTTCCGCGAGATTGAATTCACCGGGGAGGTCATAAGGCAGGAAACCATCGATGCCACGGTCAAACTCGAACTCGAAAGGCTGTATGTAGTCCGACTCTTTTAGAACGGGCTTGAACAGCAGTACCAGTTCGTAATACAGGTTGACGAGGCTGAACGTGAGGTAATCGTATATCGCCATCGGCTCCTTCGCGGAATTCATCCTTACGTCCAGCGGGACTTCTTTTCCGGGGAACATCTCGTCGCCGATAAGGATGGCCTCCCATGCCGCTTCGTTGGTCTTTCTGGAGAGTTCGGACAGCGTAGATTTAACCTCCTTACGCGTCTGGAAGTCATCTTTTACATCGCGGCTGTAATCCAGCAACTGATGCCGAATCCGCAGGCATTCAAGATCTATCATCGCCTTGTAGAAGCGGCTGTAGTGCTTGTCTTCAATGGATATGTCCGGCATCTTTATGGGATACGGGTCTTCCACTATCGGAGTATATTTCCTCGCGGTACCGTCCAGCAGCTCATTGATGTCGGCTCCCTTTTCATATGAGAACCACGCTGAATCTGTGATGCCGGATATGGCCTTGAGATTCGCGATAATATCCTCCAAATTGTCCGGGCGCTTGTCCAGGATGGGAGCAATAGTCTTGTAGTGCGGAATTTCCGGCATCACGACAAGGCGATACTGACCGCCTATTATCGAATTGAGAAGATTGAACTTTATCATTTGTCCTTCTTTATCTTTATGCGTTCAACTGCGTCACGCTTGCTCTTGTCCACGATGTCGGCGTAAATCTGCGTTGTTCCGACGTTGGCGTGGGTGAGCAGGTGGGAGACGGTGTATATGTCGGTGCCTTCGTTGACCTGGAGGGTGGCGAAGGTGTGACGGAAGCAGTGGAAGGTGATGTGCTTGGTGATGCCGGCATCCTTGAGCCAGTCCTGGAGC
>JAILGW010000006.1 GCA_024696365.1 Alphaproteobacteria bacterium
AGCAAGAAGATTAAGAATAAAAGAAGCCGCTCAGAAAATTTCAAGCGACTTAAATGATCTTGAGGATATATGCACAAACTATTCTATACAGGAACAGAAGGAAGAAAAGATGACACAGATTGGTCTTTTAGTTGGAAAGACTATGAGTACCTTCTGCACAATGTGTGACTACTTGGGCATATTTGATGAGGATGGTATTTATGCAAATGTCGACAAGGAAGATTGAGTTCGAGTTTGTAGATAATCCAACTAAAGAAGATTTTAAAAGTGGTAAAATAGATTTTGTGTATAATGGGACGACGCACAAAATCTATACTGAACCAGCCTCAAGAGAGGACTATTTCATACATTGCTTAAAAGATAAGGTTAAGGTTATTTCAACATTTATGACGCTTGATTTAAGACATAGTGTTGACTACCAAGCGACAAAAGAAGAAATAATTGAAGCCTACGAAAGGCGATTAGTATAGGTTATTCAAAATGGTAAAATTCAACTTTATAGAAAAAATAGAATCAAGAAAAAAAGTAATTAAAGATGACACAGTACAAGACAAGGGAGAAAAAAGAACATTCTTAATTGCCAGTGGTGAGTCTGGACTTATTGATCTTGTATTCTTTTCGGGATTGTCAGTAACATTATATTCATTATTTGGATTTAAAGTTATACCAGCTGGATTAGTACTTGGCTTGATGTCAGTAGTAATTATTTTTGGTAAGGCTTGGTGTGCAATGCGTGTGTCTCAAATTAAAGAGCTGCGCTCTCATCTTAAAGCACTTGGACATGATGAATGTTGTAAATCACTTAAGGGACCACTAAGATTTTGGGGAACTCTTCATAAACTCTGTATGTCAATTTCGCTTTTGACAGCAATGAGTTTGTCAGTAGTTTCTGTTGGTGACGGTATCAGAAAAAACCAAAATGAAATTAAGAAAGCAAATGAAGAAATTTCTGCTTTGGCGGAACTTATCAATGCCAATTCTATTGGACAATCTAAACAGAGAGAAATTATCTATTCTTCTGTAAATGTTGGATCAGATTCTATTAAGAAAGCCAATGAGCAAGCTGAAAAGATTTGGCCGATTATTGAAGAGTATAGAGCTGAAAGATCTAGATTTGAGGCGACTGGTATTGCTTTCAACTCTAAAGAAGAAGTAGAATGGAATGGAGAAATCATTGTTCCAGATGCATATTGGGACAAAAAGAATTCAGAAGTTCAGAATAAGGTAAAGGTTTATAGAACACTTTCCCTTACAACAATCAGAACGATAAAAGACCAGACTGCTTTAGCTCAGCAGATTAAAAATGAAATAGAAACTTTAAATAAAAATAATTCAAAAGATGATTTGATTCTTTTGGACACTCAAACAAAGGATGCAATGACAATAGCTATTAGAAATCTTCAAGGAAGATTTTATTGGCCAGCATCTATGGGTGGAGATTTAGTAGAGTTCAGTGAAGATAATCCAAGTTTGGCATTAACTACACTGAAGGATTTAAAAGCAGCATATGAGAATGATACAGGTGATGTTGGAGAGTCTGCAAAGATTTTCGTATTACTTGGTCCAGCAATTGATGATGCTTTCTCTGCTAAAGCAACATTGGAAAACCTTAATACAAAGAAGAATGTTTCATCGTGGGGAACTGCAGAAATGATGGTTATAGCATTCATTCTTTTCTCTGGTTTACTTGTTGAAATGCTTATATGGGCATTCACTCCAAAACCAATGATTACTAGAAAGGTTTTCCAGAAGTACGATCTCGATGAAAATCTTGATATCGAAAGCATAATGTATCAGATTAATCGTAAGTACCTTTCAAAGGGTGTGATTAATGTTGAAGAATTTTATGCTAAAGCAGAAAAGAATAAAACCATCGATGATGTACCTAAAACTCTTGAAGAGTATAAGAATACTAAACGGAAGGTTTCAAAGAAACCTTCAAAACCAAAAGTAGCTGAAGACAAGCAGATAAGAGACAAAATCTCTGAAACGGAATTGGTTGGCAAAGAAAATGCTTATGACCCATCTGTTGAAAGTGCTCCAATTGTTGAAGTAGAGACTCCAAAAGAAGACCCTGCTCCGATAGTGGAAGAAAGTACAATAGTGTCAGCTAACGAGAAAGAAGAAACGAAAAAAATATTTATGAAATCAGCTGAAGCTGAACTTGAAGAAATGCTTCAAGATTCGAAATAAAAATATTGATTTTGTTGACAAAATCTTTATATAATGTTATAATATTTATAGATTGATATTAGAGTAGTTCTGAGTTTTTGCTGGGATTGAAAAATCTCTGCAAAGATTCAGAACATAGTTAAGAATTTTTATTGACATTTT
>JAILGW010000043.1 GCA_024696365.1 Alphaproteobacteria bacterium
TGGATTATCGAAAGATGCGGATGTGTCTTGCGAAAACATCGTTCTTTCGGAAAGTGGCGCGGAATTCGATGTCGTCTTTTCGAAAAGTACGATTAAAAGATATGGAATAGATTTATCCGGTGGTTGGAAGAAGTTTACATCGGGCATGTATGGCGAGCACAATGTGCAAAATGCATTGGCAGCAATTTGTGCAGGCTTGGAACTCGGAATTTCTGAAGAAAATATGCGTGTCGCCCTCGGGTCATTTATGGGTGTAAAAAGACGTTTTACTAAAGTTGCGGAAATAGATGGCGTGAAAATAATAGATGATTATGCGCATCATCCTGTAGAAATCAGCGCGGTATTGAAGGCAGCAAGGAATTCTTGTCGTGGAAAGATTTATGCAGTAATACAGCCACATAGGTATACGCGGTTGCATAATTTCTTGCCTGATTTTGGGAAAGCATTGCAATTAAGTGATTACGCAATTGTAACCCCGATTTATTCTGCGGGAGAAGTGAGTAACGGTGTAGATCATTTTTCATTGTTGAAATGTTTGGATGAAATTCACGGAGTACCATCTGACTTTGCGCAAGATGTGGAAACTTTAAAAGAAAAATTGAAAGATAAAATAAAATCCGGGGATTTGATAGTGTTCCTCGGTGCCGGTGATATTACGCAGTGGGCGTATAAATTGGCTGATATGCTAATTTCAGAAAGGAAAAATTGATGTCAGTTTTTAACAGATTTCCTCCTGTTCGCGGAGTGCTTCAGGAGAAAGTAAGTTTGAGCAAAAAATCCAGATTCGGGGTTGGCGGCATTGCCGATATTTTGTTTGTCCCTGAAGATATGGACGATTTGATAATGTTCTTACGGAATATTCCTGCAGATGAACAAATTACCATTTTGGGCGCTATGTCTAATGTACTTGTGAGAGATGGAGGTATTCGAGGCATTGTTATAATTCTTGGCGACTGGTTCAAAAAAGTATTTGTCGAAGACAATATTTTGGAAGTTGGGGCAGGTGTTCAATGCAGTAAATTATCGACTATTGCTATGGATCATGAGCTTGGCGGATTTGAGTTTTTGATGGGATTGCCGGGAACCGTTGGTGGCGCAATAAAAATGAACGCAGGTTGCTTCGGTTCAGAAATATCTAATGTCTTGTTCGAATGTGAAGCGGTAACATCGAAAGGACAAATAAAATGGTTGAAATCGAAAGATATAAAATTCGGATATCGAACATCCGGGATTCCTGATGATTTAATTATTACTCGTGCGTGGTTTAAGGGAGTTCCGAATGTAAAATCTTCAATACCGAAAAAAGTAAAAGAGATAGTTGATAAAAGAAGAGAATCGCAGCCGCTGGAAAAAAAGTCTTGCGGTTCTTCTTTTAAAAACCCGGAAAATAAAAAAGCGTGGGAGTTGATAGATTCAGCGGGATGCCGTGGCATGAAAGTCGGTGGTGCGATGGTGTCGGAAAAGCATTGTAATTTTTTAATTAATGATGGTGGAGCGACGGCTGAAGATATAGAACAACTGGGAGAAAAGATAATAAAACAAGTTTTGGAAAAAACAGGCGTACAACTTGAGTGGGAAATAATCCGTTTGGGAGAAAAGAGCGGGAATGCGCAAAATTAGTCCAGCGAGGTTTATCGAAATGACATTTAATAAAGAGGATTCGTGTTGCGGTATTTAACGTCGATACTGAAGAGTAATTTATTTCAATTCCTGCTTTTTGCGATAACAGTTATTGCTGTCGGATATTTTTATTCTGCCAATGTTCGAAGTGTGAAGAATCCGGTTTTTTCTGTGAAAAAAATTGTGTTCGATGGTAATGAAAAAGTGCCAGATATTCTTTTGCTTAAAGCATCGGGACTTAGATATAAAAGCAATATTATTAACGTTTCTATTGATGACGTAAAAAGCAAACTCGAAAGTGTTGCCTGGATTAAGTCGGCGATAGTTCAAAGAGTTCTGCCTAATACTATATATGTGCGCGTTGCTGAAAGAATCCCTATTGCAATTTTGCAATCAAAGTACAAGTTGTATTTGGTCGATGCTGATGGAATGGTATTGGAAAATGACGGTATAGGTGATTTCAGTAATTTGCCGATTGTCGTTGGAGAAGGAGCGGCGAAAGAAGCTGCGAATTTCCTTTGGCAGTTAGAAAAATTTCCGAAAATCAGAAAGCAGTTAGTGTTTGCTGTCAGAATAGGAAACAGACGTTGGAATATAAAAATTAACAGAGGTATTACAGTAAAACTTCCAGAAAGGGATTTAAGGTATGCGTTCAATGTGCTGGATGAAATTTCCAACAGCGATGGTTTTTTTAATGAGGATATCGAAGAAATAGATTTGCGGATTCCTGACAGAATCATCTTAACGAAAAAAGGTGAAAGTCATGGCGGCTAAGAATGTAGTAACGACATTAGATATAGGCAGTACAAAGGTTTGTTGTTGTATAGCTAATGTATTTGATGACGGGCGTTTTAATCTTCTTGGCGTAGGGTATTGTGCGTGCCTCGGTGTGAAATCCGGAGTTATCATAGACATGGGCACGGTGGAAAAGGCGATAGCTAAAGCGGTCGAGACAGCCGAGCAAATGGCGAACTACCGAGTAAAAAGTGTATATGTCAGTATTTCCGGTAAGAATGTCGAATCAAAAATCGTAAATATGTCTCTGAATATCGGCGGAAGAATAGTAACAGCTGATGATTTGATGTATTTGATTTCTGCTTGTAATAAGGACAGAAGCGACCGAGAAATAATTCACTCTATTCCTATTTTGTACAGTGTTGATTCGCTTAACGGCATAAAAGATCCGGTAGGAATGATAGCGAATCAGTTGGGGGTAAATGTTAATTTGGTAACGGTGCCAAAACCGCAATTGCACAATCTTTTGGTGTGTCTATCTATGTGCCATTTGGAACCGGTGGGGGTCGTCGCGTCTGGATACGCAGCTGGATTATATGTGATGGATGAAGCAGATGCTGCTGGTAATCAAATAGTAGTAGATTTTGGTGGGGGCACGACGTCAATATCTTTTTTCTACAATGGTATGTTTTGTGGTTCTGAAGTTGTTCCTTTAGGAGGAAAAAGTATTACTGGAGATATTGCCTACGGTTTGAATATTTCCGGAATTAACGCAGAGCGTTTAAAAACGTTGCATGGTGCATCAATAGTGTCTATTGCAGACGAGCAAGACATGATATTTGCCCCGGTCATAGAGGATGATGATGTGATTAGCTTGCAGCAAATTCCGAAAAGTTCTTTGAATCAGATTATATGGCCTCGTGTTGAGGAGATTTTGCTCGCGGTAAAGCAAAAAATAAAGGAATCTGTTTTCGGTGAGGATTTTTCTCGAAGTGTTATTATTACAGGCGGTGGAAGCTTATTAACGGGAATAAAGGACTCTGCGGAAAGTATTTTGCACAAAAAAATTAAATTGAAGAAAATTAATGATGCCATCGATGGTACAGATGTGCAAATTGATAATGATTTTTCTGTCGCTTTGGGAATGATGGTGTTTTCCCAAATTTGCGAAGATAACCTTGCGATGCCTAGAAAAACAGAGAAAAGCGGGTTTTTAAAGAAAGTGTTAAACTGGATAGAAAATAACTTATAAACCAACTTGTAAATTCAGAGGTGTTACTGTAATATTGTCCGTGGCAAATTCTTTATGAGGGTACAGATGGCAGCAACAACCGATGAAAACACTGGCAAAAAGATAGATCAGATATCAGAAGAGCAGGGTGATTTCTTTAAAGAAAATGGTTTTTTGAATTCTTGTGATTATTTGAAGCCTAAAATTACGGTTTTCGGTGTTGGTGGCGCTGGTGGAAATGCTGTCAACAACATGATTCGTTCCAATTTGGAAGGAGTCGATTTCGTTGTTGCAAACACAGATGCTCAAGCTTTGTTGCAATCATTGTGTGAGCGCCGTATTCAGTTGGGGTTGGAGATTACCGGCGGACTAGGAGCTGGTGCAAGACCTGATGTCGGTCGCGCTTCTGCGGAAGAGGCTATTGATGACATTGTATCCTATGTAAAAAATAGCAATATGGTGTTTATTACTGCTGGTATGGGCGGTGGCACTGGTACAGGCGCTGCACCTGTCATTGCAAGAATTGCCAAGGAACATGGAGTTTTAACAATCGGTGTTATTACGAAGCCGTTCCATTTTGAAGGTACGAACAGAATGCGTATTGCTGAAAAAGGTATAGATGAGTTGCAGCAGTATGTTGATACCTTAATAGTAATTCCAAATCAGAATTTGTTCAGAGTTGCCAATGAAAGAACGACATTTGCTGACGCCTTCAAAATGGCTGACGATGTCTTGCGTTCAGGTGTGCAAGGTGTTACCGATTTGATGGTTATGCCAGGGCTTGTGAACCTCGATTTTGCTGACATCAAAACTGTTATGAGCGAGATGGGTAAGGCAATGATGGGTACAGGTGAGGCAGAAGGTGATAAGCGCGCAATTGACGCTGCTGAAGCTGCAATTTCCAACCCATTGTTGGATGACGTGTCGATGAAGGGTGCTCGTGGCATTCTTATCAATATTACCGGTGGTTATGATATGACTTTGTACGAAGTCGATGAGGCCGCTAACAGAATTCGCGAAGAAGTCGATCCGGAGGCTAATATTATTTTCGGTTCTACGTTCAATGAAAAGATGAACGGACGCATGAGAGTGTCTGTCGTTGCAACGGGAATTGATGCTGCTGCAGTTGAGCAGAAGAAGAAAGAATATGAGGAGGCGACTCAATCCACACAAAGTAAAGCAACTGTTGTGATGGATGGCGTAAGCGAGAACACGGAAAAAGTTGAGCCTGTGGAGGAAAAGCCTGCGGAGAATGTCGAAAAGGCTGCTCTAAGCTTGACGGTTGTGAGTAATGAGACTCCTGTAGTGAAGAAAAAGTCTCCATCATTATTCGAAAGGTTGACGGGCATAAAGCGTTCGTTTTCTGCTTCTAAAAAAGAAGAATATGTAGCGAAACCTCAGGTCCAGTCTGAGACTCAAGAAGAGGATTTAGAAATACCCGCGTTTTTGCGTAGGAATTCGTAATTCACTGAGCCGTCGCAAAAATGTTGTTGTGAAAAACGCAGTTTTTGTGATAGAGTGTGTCTTACATTAGGGGTGTAGCTCAATTAGGTTAGAGTGGCGGTCTCCAAAACCGCAGGTTGAGGGTTCGATTCCTTCCGCCCCTGCCAGTTTCGTAGAGAGGTTTTGTTGATGGTTAATCCTGCTGATTTTGTAAGTGAAGTAAGACGAGAGTTGCAGAGAGTCACGTGGCCGACTCAAAGAGAAACCATGGGAATGACCGCAGCTGTTATTCTGATGGTTATTTGCGCGATGGTGTATTTCTTTATATCTGACGCAGTTATAGTTTACTGCCTACAGAAAATTTTGGGTATTTAAGGAGCTTGTGCTTTGAAGTGGTACGTTGTTAACGTGTATTCGGGATTTGAACAGAGAGTTCAAGAATCCATATACGATCAAGCCAAAAGGAAGAATCTTGAGTCCATGTTCGGACAGATTTTAATTCCTACGGAAGAAGTTATTGAAATAAAAAAAGGTGAAAAAGTTAAATCCACCAGAAAATTCTTCCCTGGATACATATTGGTTCAGATGAAATTGACGGATGAAACCTGGCATCTAGTCAGGGCTATTCCGAAAGTTTCCGGATTTTTAGGAGCGAGGGGAAAACCTCTTCCGATTTCCCAGGCTGAAGTTGATAGAATTGTTAAGAAAGTTGAGGACAGTGCGACGAATACTCGCCATTCGGTCAGTTACGAAGTTGGAGATGCTGTTACAGTCTGTGACGGTCCGTTTGCGACTTTCCAAGGTGTAATCGACGAAGTGGATCAAGAAAAAGAACGAGTAAAAGTTGCGGTATCGATATTTGGTAGACCTACAAATGTTGATTTGAGTTTCTCTCAAATTGAGAAAATTGTTTAAGGTATCTTGAAGAATTTCGATATAGCTGGTATAAGGTGCATACATATTAGGAATGATTACAGATGAGGACATTTTCTCTTAGAACAGATCAGATTAAGAAAGATTGGGTCGTCGTGGACGCGAAAGACATGATTTTGGGTCGGTTGTCTGCAGTGATAGCGAGTTATTTGCGTGGAAAGCATAAGCCTGAGTTTACGCCAAGCATGGACTGTGGCGATTACGTTGTTGTAATAAACGCGGATAAAGTTCAGGTGACGGGAAATAAGATGGATGACCATGTGTTCTACTGGCACACTGGATATCCTGGTGGTATCAAACAGCGTACTTTGAGAGAGCGTTTGAACAGCAAATTCCCTGAGAGAGTCATTTCCAAAGCAGTTGAGCGTATGCTTCCAAAGGGACCGTTGGGAAGACAAATGTTGAGAAATTTGAAAATTTATTCTGGAGAGAATCATCCTCATGCGGCACAACAGCCGAAAGTTTTGGATGTCGCTTCCATGAACGCAAAGAATGTGAAGAGGAGTTAAGAATGTCAGCTACAGAGACTGAGAATAGAGTAGATTCCTTGGGAAGAACTTACGGCACAGGACGTCGTAAGGAATCGGTAGCTCGTGTTTGGGTAAAGCCAGGTAACGGCGATATTGTCGTCAACGGGAAAAAGGTATTCGATTATTTTGCGAGACCTGTTTTACAGACCTTGGTTTTGCAGCCGTTTACCGTATCGAACAGAACAGGACGCTATGATGTGTTCTGCACCGTTTGTGGTGGCGGATTGTCAGGACAAGCTGGTGCTGTTCGTCATGGAATCAGCAGAGCATTGGTAGAATATGAGCCGGATTTACGTTCGGTTTTGAAGTCTGCCGGCATGTTGACCAGAGACAGCCGCTCCGTTGAGAGAAAGAAATATGGTCTTATGAAAGCGAGACGTAGCTATCAATTCTCAAAGAGATAATAGTTTTTATTTCCATTGTATATCGGAAAGCTTTCGATTCTTTTCAAATCGGAAGCTTTTTTATTTTGTGCGGGAGATGCCTAATGATAAGTGTTAAATTGCCGAATCATTCTTCGATAATGACTGTGATGACTAAGGCTGTAATTAAGGCTTCCAAAGGATTGTTGCGGGATTTTTCTGAGTTGGAGAATCTGCAGGTTTCCGTGAAAAGTAATAAAAATTTCGTTACGAGCGCAGATCTGACTGCTGATAAAATTCTGAAAGAAGAATTGCTGTATGCACGCCCGACATATTCGTTGTTGTCGGAAGAATCGGCGGAGATAGTTGGCTCAGAATCTTCTTATAGATGGATAGTTGATCCTTTGGATGGTACGGTGAATTACATGCACGGTTTTCCTCATTGGGCTATCTCGGTGGCTCTCGAGAAGAACGGGGAAGTCGTTGCGGCGGTCACTTATGATCCGGTAAAAAACGAAATGTTCTGGGCGGAAAAAGGTTATGGCGCGTATGTGAATGATAAAAAAATTCGCGTTTCCAAAAAACGCACGTTATCGGATTTGCTCATTTCGTTTGGAACGTTATCCGATGAAATGGAAAATCGTTTGAAGTTTATTTCTCCGAGCATCAGACGTACGGGATCAACGACTTTGAACATGGCGTATCTCGCTGCAGGTCGTATGGATTTGCTGTACTCCGCTCCGAATCCGAATAGATGGGATGTTGCTGCGGGTATGCTTTTGATAAAAGAAGCTGGTGGAATTCTCGCCGATAAAAACGGTAAGCCGACGGAGGATTATCGTGAGGTCGCTATCATGACCAACATCGATTTGTTACCGTTGGCGGCGCAACTCTAATGCCCATTCGCGTTATCGCGGGAAAATATAAGGGAAGAGTAATTGACGCTCCGCCTTCTGCGCGTCCGACTTTATCCAGATTTCGGCAATCGCTTTTTGATTCTTTAGAAGCTCTGCAAAACGGATTTTTCGAAGATAAAATAATTCTTGATTGCTTTGCCGGAGCAGGCGCGCTGGGAATAGAAGCGTTATCAAGAGGGGCGCAACATGCTTTTTTTGTTGATAAGGATAAGGGCGCAATAGCAACTCTGCGAGCAAATGTTGAGCAGCTGAACATTGCGAAAGATGTGACAATTATTTGCGAGGACGTCACAAAAATTCGCAATCCAAAACAGCAGAAGTGCGACATCGTATTTCTTGATCCTCCGTACGGAAAAGTTTCTATCACGAAAACGCTAGAACGATTGACGCAAACCAATTGGCTCGCGGAAAATGCATTTTTGATAACTGAGGAAGATAAAAACAACACGGAAGATTTATCTTTTCTGAAACTGATTACATCTAAACAGCTGGGAATATCCTTGTTTCGGGTGTTTGGGAGTGTACATAACG
>JAILGW010000058.1 GCA_024696365.1 Alphaproteobacteria bacterium
ACGAAGAAGAATCCATTGGCAGTTTTTTTGATGCAGTTGTACCTGTGTTGAAAAAGACCAAAATGACCTTTGAGATTGTTTGCGTTAACGATGGCAGTTCGGATTCGACGTTGGAGTTGCTCAAAAAATATAAAGAGAAAATTCCGCAGATAAAGATAGTCGACTTTTCACGAAATTTCGGGAAAGACGCAGCAATGACCGCTGGCTTGGATTTTTCGGAAGGAAATTGTGTCATTCCAATTGACAGTGACTTACAAGATCCACCTGAGTTAATTCTCGATATGATAAAAAAGTGGAAAGAGGGTTTTGACGTAGTTCTGGCAAAACGTTCTGACAGATCTCAGGATACTCCGATAAAAAGGTGCACGGCGAAATTGTTCTACAAAATACACAATTGGCTTTCCGAACTTCGTATACCAGAAAATGTCGGTGATTATCGGTTAATGGACAGAAAAGTTGTGGATGTGGTTAAAACCTTTGGCGAAAGAAAACGCTTTATGAAGGGGTTATTTGCTTTTGCAGGTTTTAAAACGGCAGTGGTTGAATATAAACGTCCTGAAAGACTGCAAGGACAAACGAAATGGTCGTACTGGAAACTGTGGAACTATGCAATTGATGGCATTACTTCTTTTTCTTCGTTTCCATTGAAAGTATCTACTTACTTTGGGTTACTGGTAACGGCAGTAGCATTTGCTCGCGGATTATGGATATTTTTCAGAGCGACATTTTGCGGAATTGATGTTCCAGGATATGCGTCACTTATGGTCGCGATATTATTTTTAGGCGGTGTGCAACTAATGAGCATCGGGCTAATCGGCGAGTATGTCGGGCGTATTTACATCGAATCAAAACAACGGCCGATTTATATCGTGCGTGAAATAATTTAATCGGAGACTGTATGTATTTCTTCATAAAAAGCTATGGCTGCCAAATGAATTCCTATGATTCGCAACGTATGGCGGATTTATTGACGGAAAAAGGTCATAGCGCGGTTGATGAGCCGGAAAAGGCCGATATCGTTATTTTCAATACTTGCAGTATTAGAGAAAAGGCAGATGAGAAGCTGTTTTCGGATTTGGGCAGAGTGAAAACATTAAAGGATTTACACAACGGCGATTTCATTATCATTGTCACGGGCTGTGTGGCGCAAACGCGAGTTCAGGAAATTATGAAGCGCGCACCGTATGTAGATATTATTCTCGGCCCGCAAGATATTCAGGCAGTAGCTGAAAAAATCGATGAGCATCTCCATTCTGAAAATGTTTTGGTTTCGACTTCACTTGGCGCGGAAGATAAATTCAACCGATTGACTGCTGGTTTTCATAACAGAAAAGTATCAGAATTTTTGACGATTCAAGAAGGTTGCGACAATTTTTGCACGTATTGCGTTGTGCCGTACACAAGAGGGCGTGAGTTTTCTAGAAATGTTGCAGATATCGTGGCAGAGGCGAAGAAACTTATTGCTGCAGGCGTGAAGGAAATTATTCTGCTTGGGCAGAATGTAAATTCATATAATGGAACAGACGAAAACGGACAACGTCACAACTTATCGGATTTGCTGTTTACATTGGCGGAATTGGATGGTCTAAAGCGTTTGCATTACACGACTTCTCATCCGAAAGATATTAACGAAAGTATCGGCAGGGCACACAGAGATATAGATATACTTATGCCGTTTTTGCATTTACCGGTGCAGTCGGGTTCTGACGCAGTTCTGAAAAAAATGAATCGCAAATATACAGCAGAAAAATATTTCGAGTGTATAGATATGTTGCGTGAGTACAGACCTGATATAGCGTTTTCTTCAGATTTTATTGTCGGATTTCCGGGAGAAACTGATGAGGATTTTCAGAAAACGTTACAATTGGTCGAGAGAGTAAAATACTCGCAGGCTTATTCGTTTAAGTATAGCCCGCGCCCGAATACTGTTGCAGCGAAAATGGACAATCAAATTGATGAGAAAATAAAGTCGGAAAGATTGAGTATTCTACAGGATTTACTCAATAAACAGCAGACACAATTTAACGAAAGTTTCGTCGGAAAGTATCTCAGTATTCTTTTTGAAAAAGAAGGAAAGCACAAAAACCAATTGGTCGGACGCAGTGAGTATTCACAAGCTGTATCCGTATGTGCTAACAATATAAACATCGGAGACATCGTTCGAGTTAAAGTAACAGAAGCGGTATCTCATAGCTTGCTTGGTACGATAGAATGAATATAGAAATTTCAATAGAAAATGATGCGTGGAATGAGCTAGATGTAGACTCCGTCGCGGATGAGTGCGTGGAAGCAACTTTTTCCGAACTAAAATTAAACGGAGAATGCGTCGAGATTTGTATGCTGTTTACGGATGATAACGAAATTCGCACATTGAATAAAACATTCAGGGGAATAGATTCGGCGACGAATGTTCTTTCGTTTCCTGCTACTCCGATAGATGATTGTTGTTGCGATGATGATGAGTGCGATTGCGGTTGTCATGACCATGATTGCATTCTCGGAAGTGTCGCGATTGCTTATGAAACTATGCAGCGAGAATCAGAAGAGCAGGGCAAAACTTTGGAAAATCATCTTCGTCATTTGATAATACATAGCACTTTGCATTTGCTGGGGTATGATCATATCGAAGCAGCAGAAGCCAAAGAAATGGAAAATTTGGAAGTAAAAATTCTGAAACGTTTGGGTGTTGAAGACCCGTATCAATAAAAAAGGAAAACTATGGCATCAAAAATTCGCAATTTTCTGTCGAAACTGTTTAAAAAAGAGGAAGAAGTTCCGCTCATTGACAGATTAGAAGACCTTATGGAGTCAGATCCCGAAGTTACTCAGGGAATAGAAGCCGATGAAACAGGAGAGTTGACGCTTGTTTCTAACGTTCTGGGACTTAAGGATTTAACGGCAAAAGACGTTATGGTTCCTCGTGCTGATATTGTCGCAGCAAGTGTTGATTCCACGTTAGAAGAGTTTATTGATATTCTTTCTCAAAATAATTTCTCACAA
>JAILGW010000067.1 GCA_024696365.1 Alphaproteobacteria bacterium
CACCCAACGGCTCTAACTCATCTTTTGCAATTTTTGCTAAGCTCTCGGGATAAATCACATTCGACGGCTCTGCGACCACCGTTCTCGTCAAGAAAATACCTTCCGCCAAATTATGCAATTTTTTGAAGCAATCTTCTGTCACTTTCAAATCATGAGTTAAAACAACTAAATTCTTCAACTTAATTTGCTTATTTTTCGACGGCTTATATTTATCGAAATTCCATGACTTGAGCAACGCACCAAATCCGATTAATGACGATGCCGAATTGCAAGGAACGTTTACATCTTCCGCGCAAATCATAACGTTTACATCTTCATCTAAATTGGCAGTGCACGAATAAACCGCCGCCCCCAGCTTTTCTAATTCAACTCCCGTGAATTTTTTTCCTTTTTCACCAAGACCAATTAGCACGATATACTTGTAATCATCACAGCATGGCACGAATTTACAAGACTTAAATAGCTCTCCAGAAAACTCCAGTTTTTTTACCGTTTTTTCTATCGCGCCATCCCAAAGCTTATCCGCTTCCTTCGCGCTTTTCGACAAACTTCCATCTGAATATACGCCGAAAACCACGCTACACTTTTTTTGCATTTTTTCAGCAAAAGACACTTTTTTTAACAACATAACACCCTCACATTCCTAGTTTTTATATAACAACTATTGAAAGGGGCAATCAAGAGGAAAACTGTGACTTTCCATCATTCAATAAAATTCAATATTTCATCATGCACATATTTTGAATAACGCATGCCAAGCAAATGTGAGGCTATTTGCGTGTAAATTATCTTCGCACACTGTCCGAAATTATCCTGAATGATATAAAACGGCACGATAAAGTCATCGATACTTGATAAAACCAAATGCGGAACGGAAGGAGTTATGATTTTTTCATCCAATAGTTTCAGTTCTTCTTGCAACAAATCCTGGTCAATCTTTTGCGGTATGTCTGGCATTGCACCACAGATAGTCTGAAACCAAACCAAAGTCCCAATCGGATTTATCGAGTAGCAAACTTTCATATACTCAAGCGCAATTTTTCGCATAGAACGCATTGGCTCCTTTGAACCGAGATAATTTGAAAATCCCTCAACCGCAATTAACTTACTTAATTTGAAAAAATCGTACTTCTCCTGTAAAAGACAGAGTTTCATATATCCCAACGAATGACCGATTCCTATTAATTTTTTTCCTTTGAATATTTTTTTGAGCTGATCTTCCGTCACTTCGTTCGGTTCGCAGAAATAATTTTCTGAAAGTAACACGCACTCATAATTTGAAAAATACGGTAATACATCATTCCAATAATTGTAATCCGCACCGAATCCACTAAAAAAAACAAGTGTATATTTTGATTTACTGTTAGGATGCACGACTCTGCAAAGCATACTCTCTCTCCGATTTCGAGATTATTATGCTCGTAAATTGTAAAAATTTCGTTAGCGTTTTATATGCCGCCGACAACCATTTCTTCCATTGCCAACGTCGGAGAATCTATTCCAGTAATGTATTCCAAATCCGATGCAGCTTCGCAATGCGCAAACATATCCGTGAAATTTCCGGCGACTGTAATTTCGTTAACAGGATAGGCTATTTGTCCGTTTTCAATCCAAAATCCCGCCGCACCTTGGCTGTAATTTCCAGTAACCATATTGAGACCGTTGCCCATGACTTCGGTAACGAACAGTCCCTGTTGAATTCCGCCAATAAGCTCATCAAAATTTTTCTTTCCATTTTTCAAAGAAATATTATTTGGTGAAATCTCACTAAAATTCGAGCAATTACCCGTAGTTTTCATTCCGAGCTGATTCGCATATTTCGTGTTAAGCAGAAACGAGTTCAACACACCGTTTTCGATAAGATTTGTATCGCGACATGCTATTCCATCTGCATCAAAAGGACGTGAACGCAATCCTCTTTTCACGTTAAACTCATCCGAAACGGAAATATTTTCACCGAACACTTTTTGCGACAATTTATCTTTCAAAAAACTGACACCTTTTGCGATGGACGCTCCGTTAATTGCGCCGAGTAAACTGCTCAGCAATTGCCCTGCAATATTTTTTTCAAATACGACCGGCACTTTACACGTTTTTATCTTACGAGCACCGAGTTTTTTAAGCGTACGCTCTGCTGCCCTTCTTGCCACGCATTCTGGACTTTTTAAATCTGAATAATAAACGGTCTGCGAAAAATCATAATCGCTTTTCATCTTGCCGTTTTTCTCAGCCAAAGTCACCACGCAAATTTGATTAGATGTCTTTTCATACTGCTGCAGAAAATCGCAATCTCTCACTAGAGTAATTTTCGAACGTGCATGAATAACTTCTGCCCCTTCGGAATTGGTTATACCGTTTATACTCAAAGCGATTTCTTCACACTTTTCGGCATCAGCAATAAGTTGCTCCGCTGTAACTTGCGTTTTATCCAAGATATCCATACTCGGAATTTTTTCGCACAATTCCGTTAATGACGGACGTAGTTGTATCTGCTCCTCAGGTGCATTTTTAGCCGCCGATATAACCTTATCCAAGAAATCATCATCTGCTAACGCATCTGCATTATCGACAGAAACAGTTGCGCTCCTCTTCCCCACCGAAATACGCACCTTTGCCTCAACGATATCTGCCTGTTCAACTCTTTCCAGCTTCGTCATACGCGTTCTTACGGAAATCGTATCGCTTTCCTTGAACAAAATATCAACGTTGTCAGCTCCTTTTTGCTTGGCTTTTTTCGCAATATCAAACAGCAAATTCTTTTCCATTTTTTCCTCTACACCTGACCGCATAAAATAGCCGTAAATATAAACCAGCCTGAATTTTGCAACTGCAAAAATTTATCGTTGCAGTCTGCGGAATTTCTTAAATCAACTGAATATATAATACAAAAAATACGCATAAAAGATATTAAGGCTGCACAAAAAAACATCCCGTTAAAATGTTTTTGAATTCCCAATAGCATCATCAATCCGAAATACAAAAGCGCGATTAAAAACAAACGCACTTTTCCGTTTTTTCCCCAAGCAAAAGCTGTCGATTTTATATTTGGATTTTTATTTGCAAAATATTCTCTGTACTCGTAAACAGAATCTGCCATCACAATTATCAAACTCATGCAACTGTATAAAGCGATTACTGGAATATCTATTTTATGTTCTAACATGTAGTAGCCCATAAACACCTGCAGATTCGAAACGACCCCCAAAACAAACTGAGCGTAATTTGTGTATCTTTTGGAAAGCGGATACAACAAAACAAGTTCCAAAATTGCAAGCGAAATAATCTTTGCATCTATTGGTAACAATAGCCAACAACCGAAAGCCAACAGCAGCTGAAGCAAAAAATACGCAATTGAAACATTGAGTGAAACTCTTCCCGACGGAATCGGTCGAGACATCGTTTTCAAATATTTCGCATCAATCGTTCTATCGACAATATCGTTAAATGTCGCCCCTGCTCCGAGTATCAGAAACGTACCGAATCCGTAAACTAAAAACCAAAAACCGATATCGGCGTGATTAGAAGCTAAAATTAAGCCACTTAACGAAGCTGCTAAAACATTCGACACATGATACGGACGACTCAACTGAATAAACGGCCACAAAATTCGCGGGAAAAAATACACGAATCGCGGCAGCTCATCAGAAAAAAACATTATTTCTCCGTTTTAACCAAGACCGCCTGAATGATTTCATCTGACGTATCTATTTTTCCGTCTTTAATCATTAGAGAAACAAAATTGAACATATTTTTTGCAAACAACTGACTGGCGTCATAAGCAACTTGCGCTGCAAAATCTGTGTAACCGATAACCGTTACATCTCCGACTTTTACGACTTCACCTTTGCTGGACACTTCACAGTTTCCGCCTGTCTCTGTCGCCATATCTACGATAACGGATCCTGCTGGCATGGACTCAACCATTTTTTTCGTTATTAATCTTGGCGCCGGCTTATTTGGAATTTGAGCAGTGGTAATCACAATGTCAGTTTTCATAAGAGCTTCTGCTAATTTTTCCGCCTGACGTTTTTTGTAATCATCAGACATTTCTTTTGCATAACCGCCAGCTGTTTCGCCACTATCGTTATTTTCAACTGCAATAAAAGTCGCGCCTAAGCTTTCCACCTGTTCTTTAGCCGCTGCACGGACATCAAATGCAGAAACAACTGCCCCCATTCTTTTTACTGTCGCAATCGCTTGCAATCCTGCGACACCTGCCCCGATTATCAGAGCTCTTGCCGGACGAACCGTTCCCGCTGCTGTCATCATTAGCGGAATGACACGACCGTACTCCGACATTGCAACCAAAGCAGCTTTATATCCAGCGATGTTCGCTTGAGAAGATAAAATATCCATCGCTTGCGCGCGTGTAATTCTTGGAATTCTTTCTAAAGCGCATAAGTTAACGCCCTCTGCGGCCATCTTGTTCAATATCTCCTGATTTTTAAACGGAGATAAACTACCGATTAAGAAAGCCCCCTTCTTGATTTTCAATTCTTTATCAAAAGACGGACGTACGCACAAATACAAATCTGCGTCTATTTTTTTAGTCTCTATTTTGGCTCCTGCTGCGATATATTCTTCATCTTTGAAGCCCGCGGTAATTCCGGAATTTTTTGGCAACACGACATCCAAACCAAGCCCGATATATCTTTTCACTGTTTCAGGAGTAATCGCGACTCTTTTCTCTGAACTATCAATGATTGTGCTGACTTTCATTCGCCCTGTCCTCTATTCTGCTATCCAATTCCGTTAAGAGATAATCTCTCGACAACGGCAATTCCCTGTTGTTTATACCATAGAAAAACATCTTTAAAAAATGCCCTGTAATCTTTAATGCCGAAAAAATATCCGTCAACTGCGGTTTATCGTCTTCACCTATTAAAAATTTGGGCAACGAAAATAATTTATCTTTATATTTTTCTCCGACTTCACGAATAACAGCACGCCCTGTTCTCGGAGAGACAAAGCACAAATTTTCTTTTGCTCCCGTAACAGCACATTTCGAAAAATCCAATCCCGCGCCAACCTCAGATAAAAACGCCAACTCAAATAACGCATAATTTGCCAACCAATGGCCGTTATTCACCGACATAAACAAGCTTTTCATAACATTAAACAAATTAGGATGAGGCGCTTTTTCCGGCAGACCGTTAACACACAACGTACATGCGCTGTCAATCATCGACACTCCCAACGGATTATTTATCAAGTATGGAAACGGAGAAAAAATATTTTCGACTTTCAACGTTCCCAATTGTTCCGCAAGACGTCCTTTCCAAAGAACATCACTTATATCTCCCTGCTGAATTGGAGTTTTCAATCCGCGTACCAAGCCTGCAGTTCTTCCCAACGTTTCGTTAAACAGTGACACTATTCTCGCGTTTTCTGAGAACGTTTTTATAGATAAAATTATGCAATTTTCCTGCCACTGCAATTTCAATCGCCCTTGTGAGGATTGTGTTTATCCTCGATATGAACTGTCAGAAACAAATGAACTTTTTTTCCAAGAAGCTCGGTTAACTCTTTGCGTGCTGCCTCGCCAATGGCTTTAATTTTCTCTCCGTTATGCCCCAGAAAAATTTTTTTATGCGCACCATTTTGAACATATATACTCTGATAAATTTTCACGCTACCGTCTGATTGTTCCTCATGTGCATCAGTTTTTATAACACACCTGTAAGGAATTTCCTGATGTAATCGGTGATAAATATGTTCGCGAGTTATCTCCGACGCATACTTTTCAAACGATGAATCCGTTATCGTATCCTCATCATATTGCCACTCACCCTCAGGCATAATTTCACTCAAATAATCGAGAATTTCCGTCACACCATCTCCAGTTAAAGCCGATACCATAAATATCTGCTCAAAATTTCTAACTTCACTAAATACCGAAGCAATTTCCAATAATTTCGGCTTATGTATTACATCGACTTTATTCAGCACCAGCGATACTTTTTTATCTGCGTTGATTTTTTTCAGCAAAGCCAAACTGTTCGTGAAACTCTTTTTGTTTACATCAACAACGAACAAAATATCATCCGATTCTCTGAATGCATCCCAGGCTGTTTTTTCTAAATTTTCGACGTGCTTTCCTCTGAGAAATCCCGGCGTATCAATCAAAATAATTTGCGCATCTTTGTGTATCGCTATTCCCAAAATTCTCGACAACGTCGTTTGAATTTTGCGCGAAGCAATGGACACTTTCTGCCCTACCATTTGGTTAACCAAAGTAGATTTGCCGGCGTTGGTTTCACCTATAATCGTAACGTAACCACACTTTTTCAATTTTTCTCTGCCTGTAATTTTAATATCATTTTTTTTGCCGCGTCGTGCTCAGCATTTTTCTTGGAATTTCCATAACCGATAGCCGTTTTCTGACAAGCGATAACTTCCACTTCGAACACAGGATCGTGCGCTTCTCCTGACATTTTTATCAAACGATAAATCGGCAGTCCTTGCGACCTCCCCTGCACTATTTCCTGCAATTGTGTTTTGGAATCCTTCTCTTTGTAAACGACTTTATTAATATCGTTTGCCCACAATTTTTTTATAATCGCAGCGACAGTTTCAAAATTCGAATCCAAATATATTGAACCAAAAACCGCCTCCATCATATCGGCTATGGATGATGACGTTTTATTCATCGAAATGAAAAAATCTTTCGGTATTGCAAAACATTCAATAATTCTGGTTTGTTTAGCTAACTGAATCAGAAAATCCGTTCCCGCCAAAGTCGCCATTCTCACAGCTAATTCGCCCTCTGCGTCATCTTGAAAACTATCATATAATAATGCAGCCAACGACAACCCAAGAACTCTGTCTCCAAGAAATTCCAATCTCTCAAAATTTTTCGCTGATTCTTTGTTACTTTTTTTCAAACCAGGATGCGTCACCGCAACGGATATATCTTTTTTATTTTTGAAGTTATACCCGATAATTGTCTCCAAAGCAGCGATATTGCTGTCAGATTCCATCAGATAATCCTTTTCAAAAGTCGTTCATACCTGATGTTTTGAAACCACAACCAGAATTCCCACAGTTTCACACCATTTGCGATAGAATACACAGTAAATATCGCTCTTCCCATGAGATTTTCCGCAGGGATAAATCCTAATCCGCAACGAGAATCTTTTGAACAATCTCTGTCGTCACCCATTACGAAATAATGTCCCTCAGGAACAATAACTTCTTCAAAATTATTCGGTTCTGAAAACTTCATTTCATCTACATATGCAACCGTATGTGTCGGAACATCAGCAAGAGGCAATTTTTCTTCATACAAACTCAGTTCTAAGAACTGACCTGATTGCGTATCATGATAAACCATTTTTCCTTTAGGCGTCAGCTGCGCATCAACACCATTAATACGAATTATTCCGTTATTTACGCTAACCTTATCACCCGGTAACGCAATAACCCTCTTAATTAAATTAATATCGTTTGTTTCAGGAGTACTCGGATTATACGGATGCTTGAAAACTATAACCTCGCCACGTTTCACATTATTTTTAAAGAACAAACGTCCTGAAAATAAATTCGGACTGAACCAAATACTGTGCTTACTGTACCCATAACGCCATTTTTCAACAAACGGCATATCACCGATAAGCAATGTCGGAACCATAGAGCATGACGGCACTATATACCAATCGTAAAGGAAAAACCGAAACAACGAAAAGAAGAACACGAAAATGACGATAAAACGAATGTCCTCTTTTCTTTTTTGTTTTTTGTACTCGTCGCTATTTTTATCTTGCGGAACTTTTTCCTGTATCTTTTCCGGCTTTTTAGTATCTTTTTTATCAGTCATATTTTTGTACGCGTTCTTGTCTTTCATGGCGTTCTTGCGCCTCTATACTTAACATTGCAACAGGCCTCGCTTCCAACCTCTTTAAAGATATTGGCTCACCTGTTTCATCGCAAAAGCCATATGTTCCATTTTTAATTCTTTGGAGAGCCTCGTTAATTTTCGCTATCAACTTTCCAGCTCTTTCCTTGCTTCTTAATTCATAAGTCATATCCGTTTCGGTGGATGCACGGTCAGCAACATCAGTGCAGGTTTTTCCCTCTTCCTGAAGATACTTAACGACCTCTTCGTTATTTCTAGCCAACTCATCGCGCCAAGCGACTAATTTTCGACGAAAATACTCTCTCTGAAAATCGTTCATGAACTCTTCGTCTTCAGACGGTTCATAGCCTTCAGGCAATTCACAAATCTTGTCACACATACAACCACCTCCACAAAACGATTACGCAAATTACGCCAAAACGGATTTTACCTTCTTAACTATCTCTGCAAAAGCTACTTTATCATTGATAGCCATTTCAGATAAAACTTTGCGATCCAAGCTGATTTTTGCTTTTCCCAATCCATAAATAAATTGAGAATACTTCATATCATACGCTCTTACCGCTGCGTTAATTCTCACAATCCAAAGCTGACGGAGATCTCTTCTTTTATTGCGTCTATCCCTGTAAGCAAATTGCATAGACTTTTCTAATCTCTCCAACGCGGAGCGATAGCACGTACTTGAACGTCCTATAAATCCCTTGGAAAGCTTTAGAACTTTTTTATGACGCGCGTGCGTCGTAACGCCTCTTTTTACTCGTGACATCTCTACTCCCCTTATTTATATGGCATATACTTATTGATAGTCTTCGTATCAACAGCACTAAGAATCATCGTTCCGCGAGACTGTCTTTTCATCTTTTGAGAACGCTTCCTCAGATTATGCCTCTTGAAAGCAGGCTCAGCCATCACTTTACCAGAAGCCGTAAAATTAAAGCGCTTTTTCGCAGCACTTTTCGTTTTTAACTTGGGCACTTTTTCCTCCATCTCTAAAAACATCAAAACAGGTATACCCTTACACCTGAATCGACAACAACAGGCTGTCTACATAGCCCAGCTCAGGATTGTAGCAAAGAATTACTCAGAATAAAAGTGTTCGTACCGCACTTAACAGTGAAAGGACTACTCTCCTTGCGCTACATTACAAATGAAAAAGTCCTTTATCTTTTGAAATCCCATTTTTCGATACACTTTCTCGCCTGCGATGCTCGCTGTCAGAACAGCTGTCTTGTGCTTATATACCTGATTTGCTGTTAGGAGCAAATGATCAACCATATCCGTAGCAAATCCTCGCCTTCTGAAATTTGGAGACACCGTAATATCCCATATTCCAGCGACATCAGCATGCAAGAATAACGCCCCCGTAGCAATCGGACGCTCTGCAATATACCCGACAAATAATTTCAACAAACTTTTAGACTTTAATATATAAGGCGCTGCAGTGGTGTAAAATCGTTCTATAGCTTCAGCATCTGCCGGCACTATCTCTTTATAAACGGCAATAAAATCACTTAATGTATGCACACTAGTGACCGGCGATATTTTCAATTCTCTGTGATTCTGCTGCATATCCATTGTAGGTATATCGATAAACATACCGACTTCGACTTCATTATGTTGAAATCCTGATTTAGCAAGGACATCTCTGCATTTTTCGCCGTTATCACCAAGCCCACACACCAAAGCAAAATATTGTTCTCCAAACATTTTGCAAATCTCTTGCAAATCGGAATCATACACATCCGTCAAACAGACTGCATTAAACATATCACTCGACACGCCAGTATTAACCGCCATTATTCGTTCGTTTCTGAACATATTCATTCCCAAAAGTTTCGGCAAATAAGTTAACTTACCTATGACATTTTCATCTAATCTCTCGGAAATTGTCTTCATTTTTCCTCCACACTCGTTACGACACTATTGTACAAAAGCGCTTAATGTGTGTCATCGTAATACAAGAATAAAAAGTTTAAATCGCCCGACAATTGAATTGAGTACATAAACACAGCAGACGTTCTACTTATCATAGGGGTGATTCGCCATAATGCGTTCAGCTCGGTATATTTGCTCGACCAAAACAAGACGCGCGAGCATGTGTGGCAGTGTAATTCTGCCGAGAGAAAATATTTTGTGTGCGGATTTTCTGACGATGTCGTGTAAGCCGTCTGCACCACCTATTATAAAAACGAAAGAAGAAAATCCCGCAGTGCTTTCGCGACTGATGTATCCAGCAAATTCTCGACTAGAAAATGTCATTCCTGTCTCATCCATTGCGATAACACATGCATTATCAGGAATATCTGCCAGCAGCAACTTAGCTTCATGTTCTTTTATCGCTTGCGTAGATAAGTTATTGGCCTTTTTGAGCTCAAATTCACGAATTTCCAAATGGCCGACCATTCGCTTTTTATAATCGAGTATCAACTCGGATATATGAGCGTTTTTCAACTTCCCAATCGCGTGAATATAAAACTTCAGCAATGTTTTTGATCTTTCGGAGGAACAGCGACATCGGCAATTGTCTTGCCGTTTTCATCGAACAAATAGCACTTATTATAAGCACATCCGAGTATCGTTCCATTGCCAACACATGACGATAATGCATTTTTCGCCTTAACTCGGATTTGAGAGTTATCTTTTAACGCAACATGTATAAAACCGTCTCCACCTAGGTTTTCTGCTAAAACAACTACTCCTGACAATGCGTTTTCTACATTTTTCGCGTCTTCAGCATAAACAGATAAATCCTCTGGACGAATTCCGATATGGTATTTAACCTCTTTCGACAATTCCACATCTTTCGGCTTTATTATAGAAATCGTTTCGCCCGTATTTAACTGGAACATTGCTAATTTATTCGTGTTTTTCACGAATGTCGCTTCGATAATATTCATTTCACTAGAGCCAATGAACCTCGCGACGAACATATTCACTGGAGAATAGTACAGCTCTACGGGAGTTCCTACCTGTTCTATCACGCCGTCATGCATGACAACGATTTTATCTGCGAGAGTCATTGCTTCCGCTTGGTCATGAGTAACATATACCATAGTCGTTTTTAATTGAGCTTTTAATTTCGCTAACTCATAACGCATCTGACAACGCAATGCGTAATCCAAGTTAGACAACGGCTCATCAAACAAGAAAGCATACGGATTTCTGACAATCGCCCTTCCTATTGCGACACGTTGACGCTGACCACCTGAAAGTTCTTTTGGCTTTCTGTGCAACAAATGATCGATTTTTAAAATCTTAGCGGCATTAATCACGCGTTTTTCAATTTCAGCCTTCTTTAATTTTCTGACTTGTAACGCGAATGCCATATTCTCGAAAACGGTCATGTGCGGATATAAGGCGTACGACTGAAACACCATCGCAATACCACGACTGGCCGGCGGAACATCGTTAACTAACCTATCGCCAATATAAATATCCCCTGAATCAGCTTCTTCCAGTCCACAAATCAATCGCAAAAGAGTGGATTTTCCACATCCCGATGGTCCGACTAAAACAGTACATTCTCCGTCATTAATTGTTAAGCTGACATTCTTGATGATATCGCTATCTTTAAATGACTTACAGATATTGTTTAAAACTATTGACGCCATACTTACTCACACTAATCGCTGTCCACTAAACGAATTGCCGATACGACTTTCTCACCTTTTTCGACACGGAACAAAATGACCCCCTGTGTCGTTCTTCCCGTAACACGAACGCTGTCAACTGGGCAACGAATTAATTTACCGCCATCCGTTACCAACATTACATCATCTTCCTCATTTACAGGGAAGACAGCAACAACTTTGCCGTTCTTCGCGCTCATATCGATATTCTTCACACCTTGCGTACCACGACTGCAAGTTCTGTACTCAAATGATGAGGTTCTCTTCGCAAATCCATTTTCGGTAACTGTCATCAGAATCTGCTCGATTCCCTTCATCTCTTCATATTTCGCAGGAGGATCCATTTCCTGATCAGTCAGCATTTCTTCACTGCTTCTTCTCAGCAAATTCGAGTAACGAACGTACTCCTCACGTTCTTCGGCAGTTGACGTTCCATTGTTCAAAACAGCCATGGAAATCACTTCGTCATCTCCGAGCAATTTCATCGCACGAACACCAACGGAATTTCTGCTATTGAACACACGTAAGTCACTAACAGGGAATCTGACGCATTTACCCATGCAGGAGGAAATCAAAATATCCGTATTTTCCTTACACAACGCTACGGAAATTAACTTTTCTTTTCCTTCGAGCTTCATTGCAATTTTTCCGCTCTGGCGGATATTTAAGAAATCTTCCAGTTTGTTTCTGCGGATTGTACCAGCTGATGTCGCAAACACTACATCGTACGAATCCCAAGTCGCAGGATCATCCGGCAATGCCAACACAGTCGCTATAGCTTCGTTTTCCTTTATCGAGAACAAATTGGCAAGCGCACGTCCCTTCGATTGTGGCGTCGACAGAGGTATCTTGTACACTTTCGTCTGATACGCGATACCGGTTGTTGAGAAGAACAGCACCGGAGTATGCGTACTCGCGACGAAAATATCATGTACGAAATCCTCGTCCTTCGTCGTCATACCTGTTTTACCCTTACCGCCTCTTCTCTGCGCACGATAAGTATTCAACGGCACCCTCTTTATGTAACCCGTGTGACTTATCGTTACGACCATATCTTCCTTCTTGATGAAGTCTTCGTCGTCCAAGTCAACGTTGCCTTCCTCAATGGAAGTCTTTCTCGGTGTCGCGAACTGAGTCTTAACTTCTATCAATTCCTTACGAATGATTTCGTAAACACGAGGTTTTGAACCCAATATCTCGAGGAAGTCTTTGATTTTTTCAGCAAGCTCCGACAACTCATCAGAGATTTTAGTTCTCTCAAGCCCAGTCAACCTGTTCAATTTCAAGTCAAGAATCGCTTGCGCCTGAACTTCCGTCAAACGACATTTCCCATTGGCATAGATACTGTGCGGATCATTCACTAATTCAATCAATGGCTCGATATCCGAAGCTTCCCAATCAATACCCATAAGGGCTATCTTAGCAGCCGCCGTATCCGCGCTACTCTTGATAATTCTAATGACTTCATCGATATTTGCGACCGCAATCGCCAAACCAATCAAAATGTGCGCACGATCTCTGGCTTTGTTTAACTCAAAACGCGTTCTACGAACAACTATTTCAAACCTGAATTCAATAAACGCACGCAAAACATCCAACAACGTCATTAACTTCGGACGACCGTTCAACAGCGCCAGCATGTTAATACCGTAAGAAATCTGCATTTGCGTATTTTTGAACAATTGATTCAAAACGACATCAGGATTCGCGTCTTTTTTCAACTCGATAACAACACGAACACCTTCTCTGTCTGACTCATCTCGCAGATCCGAAATACCTTCTATAACTTTTTCGTTAGTAAGCTCAGCGATTTTTTCAATTAATTTTGCCTTATTCACCTGATACGGAATTTCCGTCGCAACAATCGCGTATCTGTCCTTGCGAATTTCTTCGACCTTTGTGCGAGCACGAACAATTACAGAACCACGCCCCGTTCTGAACGCTGATAAAATTCCACCTCTGCCAAGAATTGCTCCACCTGTCGGAAAATCCGGACCTTGTATCACATCCAGCAAATCTTCCAGCTGAGCTTCCGGATTATCGATTAATTTTACGCAAGCATCAACGACTTCACCCAAGTTATGAGTCGGAACATTTGTTGCCATACCAACAGCAATACCGCTTGCACCGTTGACCAAAAAGTTAGGAAATCTAGCCGGTAATAATGTCGGTTCTTTTAACGACTCATCGTAGTTCGGCTGAAAATCTACTGTATCGCAATATAAATCTTCTGTGAGAGTATGAGCTATTTTCGATAGACGCGCCTCAGTGTAACGCATTGCCGCGGCTTGGTCTCCGTCCATAGAACCGAAGTTACCCTGTCCATCGACAAGAACCTCTCGCATCGAAAACGGTTGTGCCAACCGCACCATTGTTTCATAGACAGCAGCATCGCCATGCGGGTGATATTTACCGATGACATCACCAACTATACGCGCAGACTTTCTGAACGGTTTGTTATAATCATAACCGTTTTCTGTCATGCTATATATAATGCGCCTATGGACAGGCTTTAAACCGTCTCGCACATCTGGCAACGCTCGAGCCACAATTACGCTCATTGCATAATCGAGGTACGACCGCTTCATTTCCTCATCTATATACGCGGGAACAATATCTTCGCTTTCCACTGTCACAAAAAATCTCCTAATTTTCAGAGGTGATTAAAAAGGAATATCATCATCTATTTCAATTGAATCAGCTTTTTCTTCAACTGGAGCATCCGGCATCGCTCCACTATCAGAACGAGAATCCAGCAAAGCCAACTCACCTTTAAATCTGGAAAGAACAACCTCAGTTGTGTACTTCTCAATGCCGCCCTGATCCTGCCAACGTCTCGTCTGCAGTTGCCCTTCAATGTAAACTTTTGAACCTTTGTGCAAATACTTTTCGCACACTTCCGCCAAATTCGGATTAAACACGACGACCCGGTGCCACTCTGTCTTGTCTTTTCTTTCGCCTGATACTTTATCTTTCCAAAACTCAGACGTTGCAACTGAAAATGAGACTATCTTTGAGCCATCTTGCGCGCTTCTGACTTCAGGATCTCTGCCGACATTCCCCACCAAGATAACCTTATTAACACTACCAGCCATGTAAAATTCCACTTCTATACTGCGGTAATTGTATATTTTAAAATAGGAAACTTCAACTGAAATTTAACGTTTTGTATAATGCCCGAATTAAAAGCAGAGAAAAAAAGCAGTGAAATCCGAATCGTGCACACATCAAAAAGTGTCTGGAATCGTTGATTTGCGCAAATGTTTCGATGATTAAATTTCGATGATTAAATAAAGGAAAATACCGAGCAGATCAGAAATATAGTAGCGAAAGTCGTTGGAATGAAAGTAACTACTTTAGGTATAGCAATTAATGCATTATCATTGATAAAAAATTCTTAAGGAGCAGAAATGGGGGTAATTTCAAGAGCTGAAGCCATACAACTCGCCATCGATATGAAATTAGGAACACCTGAAAATATCGTACTAGCCGCAGTGAAAGCAGGAACAATTACACTCGATGAAGCCGTAGAAATGGGTTGGATAACAGAGGGCCAAAAAACATCCCTAAGCCTTCATTTGAAAGAAGAAAAAGAAACGTCTAAATCAACTGATGCTTGAACGCCTCCTATTTCAACAAGAAGCAAGCCCTACTTGTACTGTAAAAACAAGGTCCAATGAAAATTATAACAAATAAGATCAACTTTAATCGATAGGTACCACTGTAATTTACCCAAAAGATTCTAGAAGAAACGCGGAGACTTTTGGCAATTTTAAACAAAACTTTCTTGTATACGAGGTTGTTATGTGATATCCAAATGGGTAGCTGTTTTGTTGGAGTGAACAATGAGTTTAATAAAAAATGTAGCGACGGTCGGAGGCTGGACTTTAGCTTATCGCATAAGCAGCTTCGTAAGAGATATCGCTCAATCATCAATTCTCGGCGCAGGTATGTTCGCCGATGTTTTTTCTCTATCGTTTAAATTCGCGAATATTCTGAGAAAGTTGTTCGCAGAAGGCGCGTTTAACGCATCTTTCCTGCCGATATTCTCAAACGCATTGAAAGATAAAGGACATGATGAAGCACAGAAAATCGCTTCTCAAGTCTTAACGTGGCTGGTTTTCCTTGTATCGTTTGTCATGATAATTTGTTTGATATTTTTCAGAAACATTATGCATGGGTATGCCGCTGGTATTGATCCAACCACTGAAAAATTCGATCATCTTGTAACAATTGGAAGAATTTGTTCGCCGTATATCGCAGCTTCATTCTTAGCTGCATTGTTTGGTGGTATTTTGAATACATTAAACAGATACGCGATGCCAGCAGGAGCGCAGTTAGTTTTGAACTTATCTGTGATTGCTGCGTTGTTTACCGGCGCGCTTTGGTTTCCTAACACCGCATATACAATGGCATGGGCATGCTTCATTGGTGGTGTTATTCAGGTAGCGATGCTTTGGATAAATGTAAAATTCTGTGGCTTCAGTATTGGATTTGATCTCTCTCCTATCAAAGAAGAAGTCAAAACTTTCTTCAAAAAGTTAGTTTCTGGAGCAATTGGAGCCGGTGTTTGGCAGATTAACGTTATCGTCGACTTCATGGTATTGTCTTTCTTACCGACAGGTGCTGTTTCCTATTTCTATTACACTGATCACGTCAACCAATTTCCTATCGGAATTTTGGGAATCGCGTTTAGCACAGCGTTATTGCCACCATTAACTAAAGCAATTCACGCAAAAGATAACGAGTCTGCGCAGAAGCAAATGAATCTCGGATTGCTATTCGCGTTTATTTTCACATTGCCAGCAGCGGTGATTTTGATCTCGCTTGCAGAACCTGTTACCGGAGCGATTTACGGACGTGGCAACTTCGGTCCTGAGCACGTTGCAGCGGCAGCACCAGCCTTAGCGGCGTTTGCTTTCGGTCTTCCGGCTTATATGGTCACAAAAGTATTCTCGACGACATTCTTCGCTCATAAAGATACGCGCACGCCATTAAAAGGCGGAATCGTGTCAATTGTTACGAACTTGTTATGCATTCTGTTATTAACACCATGTATGAAACATACAGGTATCGCGTTAGCAACATCGCTATCTGCTTGGTTCAACGGCATTTATTTGATAGCGAAACTTCACACCTTAGGTACTGTGAAGGTCGACACGGGAACTATCGGAGAGTGTTTTAAGCAATTTGCGGTTTCTGCTGTTATGTTTATTGTGATCATTTTTGCAAATAACTACTGGGCAACAGCACATTACCTTAATGGTGGCATGGACAGAAATATTGCTCTACTAGCTGTTTGTGGCATCAGTATTATGGTGTTCATGATTATCGGGAAAGCGTTCAAAATGTTCACATTCTTGGACGAAATGAAATCCATGGATAAAGCAGAAAAATAGTTTTTTCTAACTTAGTAAAGAAGTTAAAGCCTCTCATTAATATGGGAGGCTTTTTTGTATATAATGATGGAGTTACTTTATACATGAGAACGTATTTCTTGACGATGGTTTTGTCGTTTTGTTTTTTCAGTTTTATGCAAAGCTGTGAATCTCTTGACAAAACACAAAAAATGAAACGTATCGCAAAGTTTCGATTATCACCTATAAAACTTGATAATGCTAGATACCGTTTTTTTCCAAACCTCTCAGCTTTCTCTAAAGAAAAAGCAGGGAAAGGTAGGAAAGGAAAAAGACAGTCTCAGTTGAAACGGATACCCAAAAAAACAAGGCAATCTGGTGAAAATTCAAGAAAAGTCAGTGAAGCAAAACAATCGCATCCGCTAGAGAAGATAACAGAAAAAATGACCCGTTTTGATGAAATTTGCGAATTTCGATTTAGCGATGCAACTCTCTGTAAATACTTGCGACAAACCATGTCAAGCACTTTCCGATTAGCTATCCTCAAGATAGCAGAAGGCGATTCTGAGCTAAAACTTGTAGATGGCAATTGGTTCATTCCCTCAGAAATAAGTTGCATTATCGATATGTTCCCTTATCTCTCTACAGTGATCCTGAACAATTATGATATACCCCACATGTATATGAGCCAACTCGCGAATGGTTTAAAAGAAAACAGTACAATTACTATTCTATCTTTTATAAAAACCAATACAGGAGATGAGAGCGCCAACAGTCTGTCAGATATGTTGAAACATAATCACACTGTCCAAGCGTTGTACCTTAATCACAACAATATAAGCTACGTAGGAACAAACTCTATTTGCGAGGGGATAGAAGGCAACCCTAAATCCGCTTTAACTATGCTAAATTTAAGATACAATCAAATAGGAACACAAAACGCAAGCAATATATGCGAAAGGTTAAAAAAAACAAATCCAAGTATAACATTGTATATTCAACATAACGCTCTATCTCAAATGAGCTCTTCCCACACTGGGCTCTTAGGGGATATTCCGCCGTTAGTCCTTGACACTGATCTACCATCAAGTGGAACGTAGTTTAAAATATCGTATTTGTCTATCCAAAAACACAAAACGCGAAGCTCTTTCGAACTTCGCGTTTTTCTTTCAACAATGCCGCAATTGAATTAAGCGGCAGGAGCCGTAGCAGCTGCTGGAGCAGATGGTGCCGCCGGCGCGGTAATAGGCGTTCCATCTTCGTTAAACTTCTCAACATTAGCTTGCTTGTTGAGACGCTCCATCATCTTTACCATTTCTTCTTGCATGATAACTTGCTTTAACATATTCTTCGCTTCCTCATACTTCAAAGGAGATGTATCTCTGATATCCTCAACCTTGAAAATGTGGAACCCGTTATCAGTCTTAATAGCTTCCTTGTTATACTCGCCTTTCTTCAACGATGTAATAGGCGTTTTCACGAAATCAGGCATTGCATTAGAAGGAATATACCCCTCTTCCCCATCTTTTTCCTTTGAAGGCGCGAAACTCTTTTCCTTTGCTATTTTCGAAAAATCCTCACCTTTAGCAAGAGAAGCCAATATTGTCTTCGCTTCATCTTCTGTCTTTACCGCAATGTGACGCAACAAGTACTCTTTGTCCTTCTTGAACTCAACAACATACTTTGCATAGCGAGCTTTTAGCGCCGATTCATTTTCTGCCTTTGGACCCAATTCTCTCATTAAGAACATTCTGCCAAGTAAATCTTCCTTAATTTGCTCGACTCTATCCAAAAACTCCTTGGAGCGATCCAAACCTGCTTTTTTCGCTTGCTCAATCATAAGATACGTGCTGACTTTCTGATCTCTTAACATTGAGAACAATTTATCCGGAGAAATCCCCTGAATTAACTGTGGAGGAATATTCTTCATATCTGCGAGAATCTGACTACGTCTGAACTCTTTTTTGCCGACTCTAGCGACAACTGGATCTCCGACGATTTTCTTTTTTTCCGCTGGGGCGGCAGCTTCTTTTTCTTTAGTTGCTGACGCTACTTCTTTTGACTCAGTTGTAGGAGCTGTTTCAGTGGAAGTCGCCTCTTCTGCTGTTTTTTGTTCTTCAGCATCCGCTTTTGTTTCAATATCTGCGCTTTGATTTTTCACGAAAAACTTTTTTAACGCACCGCCGTTAGCATCAAAGCACAAACACGCTAACACCGCCAATGCACATCCTGTTTTAAATTTCATTTAATTCTCCATTAATTAATTGGCACCATTATATTATCACACAAGCAATCTTGCAACCGATTATGAAATAATGAAGAGGACAAAATCAGAAGTTCAAAAAACAAATACAGTTACTCTGCATCGACCATATGAACTACGCCGAATTTCAGGTATCTAGCACCAGTAAACACAGTCATGACAACTGCTAACCACAAAAAAACCAGTCCCGCAGTTTTCAGCATCTCTATTTTCGGGAACATTGCCGAACACAGCAAACAAGATACCGATAGCATTTGTGTCGCTGTTTTCCATTTCGCGAATTTAGTTACCGGAACTCTCAATTGCATTTCGGACATAAACTGTCTCAGGCCGGAAACTATGATTTCTCGAGCGAGAATAATCGTCGCTGCAATCAGATGTACACCTGTAATCACGCCAGTTCCAGACAGCATTAACAAAATCGTGGAAATCAGCAACTTATCCGCTACCGGATCAAGAAAACGTCCGAAAGCAGAAACTTGTTTCCATTGTCTAGCGAAGTATCCATCGAAAAAATCTGTCAAGCAAGCGACAACAAACAAAACCGTTGCTATAAGGTGTGCAGCAAAACTGTGAACATAGAAGCATCCGATGATAAACGGTATTGAAAAAATCCTAGATAACGTTAATACATTCGGCAACACGACAAACTCTTACAACAAGCCTACATAGACGTATAGCACAAAAATATATCAATGGAAATTAAACATCAATGACTTTTCATACCGATTGGTGTATATTTGTCACGTTATTGCTCGCTGGCCGATGGATATTGTCGAGGGTATTGATCCGGAGTTGATGAAATTAAATCGCATCTTCTTCCGCAAGCGGTGATAACAGAACAAATTAATATAAGAAAAAAGGCTTGCTTCATGAGTTTTTCCAAATCTAACCTGTTAAACTATATAAAATATTTTGCTTTACCGATAGTGCTTGCATGCGGTTTTTCGTGTGATGTCCATGCTTACGAGTGGTTCCGCAAGAAATTCTTTGAAATTACCGATAAAGAACAATATCCATACGAAAACAATTGGGGATACATAAAAGGAGGCCTTTCGTTTGATGAAATCGTTTTTGATGAACAGGGCAAAGGTCATTTGATGAAGGAGTTTAAAGGCAACGTAATTGTGATGCTGTTTACAACAACATGGTGTCCTAACTGTCCCAACGTTTTACAGTCTTTAGATAAATTGGCGGATAAATTAAATGAGTTGAAAGTCAGAAATGTAAAAATCATCGCTCTGAATATTGGAAAAGAAAACCTGAATGCTGTTCGTATACATTACAAAGCACACAATATCCAAACGCTGGATGTTTATCAGTCAATTCCTGCGCAAAAAGTGAAAAATATTAATAGTGTACCAACGTGTTTAGTGTTTGATGGCAATGGAGAGCCAAAATGGGGGTGCTCAGGTGGAGATGTTGACTGCAGTTCCACAGAGTTTGTTGAGTTTATTATAAGATTATCGAAAAAGGTGTAATCATGGTTTGGATGGGAACAACTATTCTTTCGGTGAGAAAGGGAAATCAGGTTGTAATCGCTGGAGACGGTCAGGTTACTATGGGGAACACGGTCGTCAAAGCCAATGCTCGCAAGGTTAGATTTTTATCGTCAGGCGATGTGCTTGTCGGATTTGCCGGAGCTACTGCTGATGCGTTTACGCTGTTTGAGAGACTGGAAGCGAAACTCGATCAGTATCCGGGACAATTGCAAAGAGCTTGTGTTGAACTGGCGAAAGATTGGCGTACAGATAAGTATCTGAGAAAGCTTGAAGCCATGATGGCGGTTGTTGATAAAAATGTCTCTCTGATTTTAACCGGAATAGGCGATGTTCTCGAACCGCAAGATGGAATTATCGGAATCGGTTCGGGCGGAAATTTTGCTCTAGCCGCTGCACGTGCGTTAATAGATCAGGATTTGTCGGCAGAAGAAATAGCTAGAAAATCAATGAAAATCGCCGCTGATTTATGCATTTACACCAATCATTCAATCATTCTTGAAAAAATAAATATAGAGGATAAACATGACATCACTAACGCCTAGTCAAATAGTTTCGGAATTAGATAGGTTCATTGTCGGACACAAAGACGCAAAAAAAGCTGTCGCGATAGCGTTGCGCAATAGATGGAGACGGCAGCAAGTGCCAAGCCCGTTGAAAGAAGAAATACTTCCGAAAAATATCTTAATGATAGGACCGACAGGAGTCGGAAAAACTGAAATCGCAAGAAGACTTGCGCGTTTGGCCGATGCGCCGTTTATCAAGGTTGAAGCCACAAAGTTTACGGAAGTTGGATATGTCGGTCGGGATGTTGAGCAAATTATCAGGGATTTAGTGGAAATATCCGTTTCTAATGTGAAGGAAAAATACCGCACAGCGTGCAGAGAGCAGGCGAAGAAGAAATCTGAAGACAGAATTTTGGATGCATTAGTCGGAGACAAAGCCAGTCCTGAAACCCGTGAAAAGTTCAGAGAAATGCTACATTCCGGTCAACTGGAAGATAAGGAAATCGAAATCAATATTATCGATAATTGTTCCGGACAATCTTTTGATATTCCAGGTATGCCAGGAGCTCAAATCGGTATGCTGAATCTGTCGGACATGATGAATAACGCACTGGGTATCTGCAAAACGAAATTGAGAAAGGTCAAAGTAAGAGAAGCTCGCGCATTAATCCTGAACGAAGAAAGCGAGAAATTAGTTGATACTGAAAAGGCAGTCAGAGAAGCGATTTTCGCGGTTGAACAAAACGGTATCGTGTTTATCGATGAGATTGATAAGATTTGCGCGAAACAAACTTCAGGTGCAGACGTTAGTCGTGAAGGTGTTCAGCGAGATTTACTGCCGTTAATAGAAGGATGTTCTGTTACAACGAAATACGGCACAGTGAAAACAGATTACATATTGTTTATCGCGTCAGGAGCGTTCCATTTGTCGAAGCCATCTGATTTGCTGCCTGAATTACAGGGACGTCTGCCAATTCGTGTTGAGCTCAGCAATCTAACGGAGGAAGATTTCGTCAGAATTTTGAAAGAGACTGAAAGTAGCCTGATAAAGCAGTATTACGAACTGCTGAAAGTCGAAGGCGTTCAAATTGATTTCTCTGATGACGGAATAGAAAAAATCGCAGAACTAGCAGCGATTGTAAACAAAAATGTCGAAAATATCGGAGCTCGTCGCTTACATACGATTATCGAAAAATTGTTGGAAGACATAAGTTTTTCCGCTGATAAAAAACGCGGAGAAACAATTACAATTGACGCGGCTTACGTCGAAAACACAGTTGGTCATTTGGCACAGCACAGAGATTTGTCGAGATTTATCCTTTAACTTTGGGAGATTGCATTGTCCAGAATTTTGGGAATAGATCCCGGCCTGCACATTACCGGATGGGGCGTGATAGATTTCGATGGCTATCATTTGAAGCATGTCGCACACGGCTCTGTTGTCACCCCAGTTACGGACAGTATTTCGGTAAGATTAAGCAATATCTACAAAGGAATATCAGACGTAATAGAACAGTATTCTCCGAATGAAGTTAGTATCGAGCAGGTGTTTGTGAATATGAATCCGACGTCATCTTTAAAGTTGGGAATGGCTCGAGGTGCAGCCGTATGTTGTGTCGGAGTGTGCGGATTACCGCTTTTTGAGTACACGCCGAATGAAATAAAGAAAACCGTAGTCGGTGTCGGTCATGCTGCTAAAGAACAAGTTTCTGTAATGGTTCAAAAGTTGTTGAATTGTGGTAATGTAAAAGCAGATATGGCAGATGCGCTTGCTATCGCGGTGTGTCATGCTCATCATAAAACGTTTTACAAGGTGGCGTCGTGATAACACATTTGAACGGAGTAGTTGAAAAAGTTTCGGATAATTCGGCGGTGGTGGACGTCAATGGCGTCGGCTACAGTGTAATTTGCTCTAGCAAAACTCTAAGTGAAATTCAACAGCAGTCTGGCTTGGTTCATTTATTCACCGTCCTGAATATCAGAGAAGACGCCTGGACTTTGTACGGCTTTTTTACGGAACAAGAGCGCAATTGGTTTAACATTCTAATTTCGGTTCAAGGTGTCGGCGGGAAAGTTGCTATAGCGATATTATCCGCACTTTCGGACGATGAAATTTACAGAGCGTTTCTGTCAGGTGATAAAGGTGCGTTCACGAGAGCAGATGGTGTCGGAGCAAAATTAGCAGCACGTATTATGACCGAGCTCAAAGATAAGGTCGTAGGAAAGGGAGCATTCGAAATTCCTTCTTCCTCATCTACTATGCCGACTTCTGACGTAATAAATGATGTCATTTCGGCATTGCTGAATTTGGGTTATCAGCGAGTAGATGTGTTGCGAGTAATATCTGTTCTGCAACCTGAAAAAGATTGTAAATTCGATACTTTGCTAAAGCAGGTGTTGGCTAAATTGTCCGCAGGTGTGTAATGAAAAACGAAGAGTTGAATCCAGAACAATTAGAAACCGAAGTATCGGAATATTCGCTAAGACCGACGAGTCTATCTGATTTTATTGGACAATCCGCGGTAAAAGACAATTTGCGTGTATTTATCGAGTCTGCGAAAAAACTCAACATCGCGATGGATCATGTCTTGTTTTTCGGTCCTCCAGGATTGGGAAAGACGACGTTATCGCAAATTGTAGCGAAAGAATTAGGCGTTGGATTTAAAGCGACATCAGGCCCGATTCTCGCAAAAGCTGGAGATTTGGCAGCAATTCTTACGAACCTGCAGGAGAAGGACGTTCTGTTTATCGATGAAATCCACCGCATGAACCATCTTGTTGAGGAAGTTCTTTACCCTGCAATGGAAGATTTTCAGCTCGATCTTATGATTGGTGAAGGAGCTGCAGCTCGTTCGGTTCGCATAGATTTACCGCATTTTACATTGATAGGAGCGACTACTCGTTCGGGTATGTTGTCTTCTCCGTTGAGAGATAGATTCGGTATTCCGTTGCGTTTGGAGTTTTACACGGTAGATGAATTGGCAATTATCGTTACAAAAAATGCAGAATTGTTAAACATTGCGATTTCAGCAGACGGTGCAGAAGAGATTGCCAAGCGCTCCAGAGGTACGCCAAGAATCGCAGGACGTTTACTGAAGAGAGTAAGAGATTTCGCGATAGTTCAGGGGGCTGATGTCATTAACAGACAGATTGCCGATGCTGCCTTAAAAAAACTGAATGTCGATGAATCTGGGCTTGACTCCATGGACAAAAGATATCTAAGATGCATACTTGATTTTTATAATGGAGGTCCTGTCGGCGTTGACACTTTAGCGGCTGTTTTATCTGAAAAAAGAGACACTATAGAAGAAGTCGTAGAGCCGTATATTTTACAAAAAGGGCTCATTCAAAGAACAGCACGAGGACGTATGTTGACTTTAGAAGGATATAAATATTTGGGGGCAACTCCAAATAAAAGTAGCGAAGAATTATTTGAGGGAGATTGCGAATGACGGGTGCAGAAGAAATAGTGACAACGATGGTGCCCACAGCGGCACATCATGATTTGTCGATGGTAAGCTTGTTTATGCAGGCTTCGTTGACGGTAAAATTAGTAATAATTTTGCTGTTGGCGTGTTCATTTTGGAGCTGGACAATCATTTTCGCGAAGATTTCGTTTTTGAGAAAGCTGAAAAACAACGCCGATAAATTTGAAAACGCGTTTTGGAACAGTGGTTCGATTGATACATTTTTCGATAACCTAAAAGACAGAGGTGACGACCCTTTTGTCTCTGTTTTCATCGCAGGTATGAAAGAATGGAGGCGTTCAGGCACAAAAGCGAAATCTTCAATTGGCGGAATTTCACTGAAAGACAGGGTTGAAAGAATGATGCATGTTGTCGTCGGGCGAGAAATCGATTACCTAGAACAACATTTGGGGTTTTTGGCAACCGTGGGTTCGACCGCTCCATTCGTCGGATTATTCGGAACAGTCTGGGGAATTATGAACAGTTTTGAATCTATAGGATTTGACCAAAATACCAGCTTGACCTCGGTCGCTCCTGGTATTGCTGAAGCATTGTTCGCTACGGCGTTAGGATTGGTCGTGACAATTCCGGCGGTTATTGCTTATAACAAGATTTCCGCAGATGTTAACAGATATCAGAACAGGCTAGACGCGTTCGTTGATGAATTTTCCGCGATAATTTCACGTCAAATAGAAGATACAGAGGTTTAAATGGCTTTTGTTGTAAGGCGAAGCGCGAAATCAAAACTCGCTCCAATGAGCGACATGAACGTCACTCCTATGATAGACGTTATGTTAGTGTTGCTTGTTATATTTATGGTAACAGCACCTCTTCTGACTGTTGGTGTTAAGGTAAATTTACCGACCGCAAACGCACCGAATATTTCTGGCAATGAGACACCTATAGTTGTGCATATAGATAGTGAAGGTCGCGTTTTCATCGGAGAAGTCGAAGTTGATGTAGCAACGCTTCCAGCAAAGCTTAAAGCGATAACCAAAGAAAATTCGGCTGACACCAAAATCTTTGTCAGAGGCGATAAATCATTATCTTACGGTAAAATCATGGATGTAATGGGGAAAATCAGTAGTGCCGGATTTAAAAAAGTTGTGTTAGTTACAGAATTGCCTAAAGAAGCAAAAGTGAATGTTGCAAAAAAATAAAGGACATAGCCTTTTTCAACAAGCGATGACTTATTCAGTGATATTACATATCGCTATACTTATTTTTTGTTCGCTTTCTTTTTCTGGAATTAAAAGCTCTAACACCTTATTAATGGATATAGAAATCGCAGGTGAAGGCGAATTTCGTGAAGCTATGGAAAATATGCCTTCATCCCCTCCCCCTCAACCTGAAACTCCTATGAAACAAGAGGAAGAGCAACCAAAGACAGAAGAACCGCAATCTCAACCCGAGCCTGCACCTGAACCTGAGCCACAAGCTCAATCTGAAACTGCAGAAGATACTCCAAAAGATATTGAGCCACTGGAAGAACCTCAACCCGAAGCAATTGAAGAAACGTCGCCAGCGACATCAGAAGAGCCGAAACAAGAACCAGAAGCTACGCCACAAGAAGAACCAAAGTCAGAAGAAGCCCATCAGGATGCAGATGAAGAACCTGTTCCTCAATTGAAGAAAGAAGAGCCTAAGGAAGAGCCAAAACCTGAACCGAAAGAAAAACCTAAACCAAAGCCGCAAAAGAAAAAGCGTAATAGAAAAGCCTTGCTCGATGTTATCAAAAGAGCTGAAAAACAGGATAAAAAGAAGAAAAGCAGAAAAAAACTGAACGATATTATCGACAAGAACAGCAAAAAGTATACAGTCAAGAAAAAAGATGCATTCGATGATATGATTAGCGGTAGTTTAGCAGAAATGGGGCGCGGTTCCGGTAAAGGTAAGAAAGGTTACGGCGCAGGTAGTTTTGGCAACGGTAACGGTCTTGTCGATAGTGATACGGCGATGATAAGTGCTCAGATTTATCCTCATTGGAATGTTTCCGGTGGAGTCAAAGATGCAGAAAATATCGTTATTGATGTTAGAGTACAATTGAAGGATAATGGTGAAGTGATTCCGTCAAGTGTAAAAATCTTAGATGAAAAACGTTACGCGGAAGATTATATTTTCAGGGCAGCCGCAGATAGCGCAAAGCACGCGATTTTAGAGGCCAGTCCGCTGAAAATACCGAGAGATAAAATCGAAATGTTCAGAGATTTTATTTTCCGATTTAATTTAAAAGAGGCTTTAGGAGGATAAGAAATGATGAGTTTTGTAAGAAAAATGGTTCTTGCGCTGAGCGTATTATGTTTATGTACATGTCACGCTGAAATTATCGTAAATGTAAACAAGGGCGTGATGAAGCCTGTCAGTATTGCTCTGAATTTTTTCGAACTGAGCAATGCCTTAAAAGATCAAATCTTTGAAGTTGTAAAAAATGATTTACAGAATACTTTCTTATTCCGATCCATACCGGAAGACGCTTTTATGCAACATCTCCGTGGCGTTGAACAACGTCCGACATTCCAGTTGTGGAGGACGATTAATGCTCAATATCTCATGAATGCGGAAATAACGTTGATTGGCAACGAATTAAAGGTAGCTTTCGTACTATACGACGTATTATCAGAAACAAAGATAGCAACCTTCTCCGCAACAGGCCCTAGCAGTGAATGGAGAAAAATTGCCCACAAAGTATCCAACAGTATTTATGAACGTATTACCGGTGAAAAAGGATACTTTGATACTAAAATTTTATATGTATCCTTACAAAAACAGGGACATGGGAGAAAAATTTATCGTCTAGCTATGATGGATCAAGACGGGTACAATCATCAGTATCTTACAGATGGAAAAACTATCGTTCTAACTCCAAGGTTCTCACCTAATGGTAAGGAGTTTTCTTTCTTCACCTATCGTGAGAAAATTGTCAATGGAAGACGTGTGCCTACGTCTGCCAGCGTATACAGATATGATTTGGAAAGCAGAAGAACTGAGCTTGTTGCACAGTTTAAAGGGATGACATACGCCCCAAGATACTCTCCAAGCGGGAATTTACTTATTTTCAGTTTATCGAATCATGGTTCTTCATCGATATATACGTTTGATTTGATTACAAGAAGAGTTAAGCGCTTAACCAAAGGACGCTGCATTGATACCTCACCTTGCTATTCTCCTGACGGAAAATATATCGTATTCAACTCAGACAGGGGCGGCTCACAACAGCTATACATCATGGATGCCGATGGTTCGAATATACGTAGACTTTCGTTTTCGCGTGGAAGATATGCAACCCCTGTTTGGTCGCCAAGAGGTGATTGGATAGCGTTCACAAAAATGAACCAAGGATTTTACATTGGTATTATTCGTCCAGATGGTTCCGGCGAAAGAATGTTAGCGTCTGGATATTTAACTGAGGGACCGACGTGGTCTCCAAATGGGCGTGTAATTATGTTCTCGCATCAGGATTATTCGCGCAGAGAGAGGATTTTTAGCGTAGATATTACTGGGTACAACAAACATGAAATTAAGACCCCGAATAATGCGATAGATCCTGAGTGGTCAATGAAAGATAGATTGTTTTAAAAATTTGCACAAATTTACTTGATACGTTAACTTATCGTTAATATAATGGTGC
>JAILGW010000089.1 GCA_024696365.1 Alphaproteobacteria bacterium
TGTGACACTAATACGTCTGCCACTAATTCCAAAAAACATTGGCGGACAGATTAATGGCACATAGAAATTAGTTGAAAACAGCAAAATATCGAGAATACTTGAGAATGACGCAGCTGCAATCATAGACAACGCTCCAATAGATGCTGTAGCTATTCTAATTAAACGCAACTCAGTTCTATCGGCCATAGGCTTCACGTAAATACTTTTAACTATATCTCTGATAAACGAAATACCTATGACATTTAAATACGAATCTGCCGTCGACATCACAACAGCGAGAATACCCGCAATTGCTAATCCTTTTAATCCGGCAGGCAGGGCTAAATTTATCATGTTTGGGAAGGCCATATCGGGATTAATACCAGGCAACACAAGTAGTGCTGAAAATCCGGCTATTCCAACCAGTATCATGAAAGGAAAATGCATACATGCAGCCGTAAATAACGTGTTTTCCGCCTGTTTAATATTTCTGGACATCAGCATTCTCTGAATAAACGGTGGATCGAAACAAGGCAATCCTATCACCAAAAACATCATAAAGAAGTCCCAATATGACTGATCCGTTCTCGTAACATGTAAAAGTGAATCAGGAACTGAAGCAAACAAATGCTCGAATCCACCTGCTTTACTCAACATAATACTTACCATAATAGGAACAGCAACGACTAAAATAACGAATTGCAAAAGATCGGTAAACGTAACAGCTTTAATTCCCCCAAAACTCGAATAGAGCACTATGATTACACATCCGATAATTATACTAACCTTTGGACTAAGGCCTAGAAACATTTGTCCGATATCACCTATAACAGCAATCTGCGCTCCAACGGCTCCCATGCAAGTCAATAGGAGCAATCCTGTAAGAATACGGCCAGTTTTTCCGTAAAGTTCATACATAATATCACCGAGAGACATTGCATTTTTAAAAGCCAAAATTCTCTTAGTCATCCATTTTGAAACGATCAACATATTTACGGAATACCCTGAGACAGCTAGTAGAAATATCGTTCCATACCGATACGTTTTTTCGGCTGTTCCAAAAATTTCTGCACCACCTAACCACGATGCAAAAATTGTTGCGAGCATAGTCATATTCGAAAACTTTCTGTCAGAAATCGAATAATCCTGTACGGTATTTACATTTTTACCTGAAAAATAGCCTATAGCTAAAGTCAACAAAAGATACACAACTACTATGCAATAATCTAACATCTGTAACCTTTCCTATCATTCTCCACAAAAACCAATGGAAGCACATTTTAACATTTACACGAAATGCTATTTTCTACTGTTTTACGAGACAGCAATTTTTCGATTTTATCGCTGATGTAAGTAGTAGCCAAACTGAGAATTAACCCAGGAATAACTCCACCATACAGAGTTTCATCATGTACGCACGTCAACCAATACAGCGTAAACGCACATCCAGAAATAACCCCCATAAGGCACGACCTTGTGCTCACTCTGTGAGTAACACCAAAGAACATAGGCGCACAGATAAACGGCACCCAGAAATTAGTCGTAAAAAGCAAAATATCCATAATGCTGGAAAAAGAAGTCGCGGCAAACATAGACAATGCCCCAAAACATACGGTTGATGTTCTGATTAAACGCAGCTCCGCTTTGTCAGAAATTGGTTTTGGGTAAATCGTTTTAACAATATCACGTGCGAATGAAATTCCGATTACATTCAAATATGAATCTGCTGAAGACATCACAATCGCCAAAATTCCAGCAACAGCTAACCCCTTTAATCCTGTCGGAAGAGCTAAATTTATCATACTTGAAAAAGCCATATCCGGATCAATATTTGGTAAAACAACCAACGCGGAGAAACCAGCTATTCCTACCAACAACATAAATGGGAAATGCATACATGCAGCCACAAACAGAGTATTTGTTGCTTGTGTTGTATTTTTAGACATTAACATTCTTTGAATAAATGGAGGATCGAAAACAGGCAGAGCTATTACTAAGAACAACATAAAGAAATCCCAGTATGACTGATTTGACTTCGAAACATACAAAAGTGAATCCGGCACTGCAGCAAATAAATGCTCGAAACCTCCAGCCTTGCTCAACATGACACTGATAACAACAGGTATAGCCACAACCAAAATAACAAACTGCAACAAGTCGGTAAACGTAACAGCTCTTATACCACCAAATCCAGAGTAAAGCATTATTACAATACAACCAACTATAACGCCGGTCTTAGCATCTAATCCAAGAAACATATTACATACATTTCCGATGACCGCGACTTGAGCTCCCACAACGCCGACACACGTTAACAATGTTAACCCTGTAAGAATACGCCCCACTTTACCGTATAATTCATACATAATGTCTCCGAGAGACATAGCATTTTTAAAAGCCACAATTCTTTTGGTCATCCACTTTGAGACAATTAGCATATTGACAGAATATCCTGAAACGGCCAGTAGAAATATCGTCCCATAGCGATAAGTTTTTTCTGCCGTACCGAAAATTTCTGCACCACCTAACCATGACGCGAAAATTGTTGCGAGCATGGTCATATTTGAAAATTTTCTATCAGAAACTGTGTAATCCTTTACAGTGCTTACATTTCTTCCTGATAGATAACCTATAGCCAAAGTCAGCAAAAGATAAATAACTATTATGCAATAATCTAACATCTATAACTCTCCCACTACCACTTTCACAATAGCAATAAATCTTATACGCGTGCAACCTACAGAAATAACTTTTGTGCAAAATGAACATTTTGTAATGCTTGTGTTGTTATCAAAATCTTTATAGAATCCGGAGGTTGAGGGAGTAAAGCGTAATAGCATGCGTAAAGTTATCCATTACTTTTATGATGATGTTAATATTTGGCGTAAGGGAAAAGCTCATAGCGTATTCCGCATTTGTTACACATCATGGATGCAACATTGTCCTGATTATCAATTAAAGTTATGGCATTCTGAAATGCCGGAATTTCAGCAAATGTTGCATGACAGTCGTTTTTTGCGCGAATGTTACAAGCGAAAAATTTGGGCTTTTGTGGCTGATTACGTCAGATACTATGCTTTGTATCATTTTGGTGGCATTTACCTCGACACGGACGTTCAGTTGATGAATAATTTTGACGCATATTTAGATAAAGCTTTTTTCATAAGCGTTGAGGGCGATATTATCAACGGCTCTAATGTTCCGGAGCCCGCAGTAATGGGTGGAGAAAAAGGACATCAGCTTTTCAAAGATATATTAGACATATATAACTCAGATAAGATACTAAAAACCGAATATGGTATAGCAAATGTCGTTATCGCGAATTATTTAAAAGATAAAATCGGGTTTAGTCGTATAGAATATCCTGAGCATTTGCAAGAAAAAGCTGCCGCATTCTATAACGATTATAACAACAGAAAAATGAATGATTTTGAGCTTTATCGGTCTCAAAAAATATTCAGGGATAATAATTTGAATGTTGAAATTTATCCATCAGAATATTTTTGTCCGACTTGGGAATCTTTTGGATTTAAAGCGTTTACAGAAAACACTGTCGCTATTCATTGGAATCAAAGTTCTTGGTGGAAGGATCAAAATCAACTGGAAAATATAGAAGCTCTGAGATATAAAGAATGGTACAAGCGTGTGTGGTATAAGGTATCTACGAAAATTGCTGATGCGTTAACATTTATGATTCCGAATAAAATGTTAAGGCAAAGATATAGAAAGTATATTAAAGAAAAAATACAGTTTAAGTCGTAGCTAAGGCATGTGAGAAATTCCAAATTGGGTGTAGTGATGGTTAATACTTACAAACTTGAAGAAAAAGGTGAGCGTCCTTGGGGATGGTGGAGAGTTGATGAGATCGGAGATGGCTTCATAAAGAAGACAATTGCAGTTAACGTTGGTGGTTGTTTGTCACTGCAGTCGCACAAGCATCGTGCCGAAAAATGGGAAATTGTTCAAGGCGTAGCGGAAGTAACTATCGGAGACAAAGTGGCGCTTTATTCGTCTGGACAGATGGTTGAAATTCCGCTTGGAAGTATTCATCGTCTTAAAAATGCAGGAACGGAACAGTTGCTGGTAAAAGAAACTCAGCTGGGAGAAGTTCTCGACGAGAACGATATCATTCGCTATGAAGATGTGTATAACAGAAACAAAATGATTTTTGTCGCAGATATGGACGGTACGTTGACTCCTGCTCGTTTGCCGATGACATCGGAATTTGCAAAATTCTTTGAGAAGTTTGTGGAGAAAAATACATTTTTTGTTGTGTCGGGCTCGGATTTTAAAAAAGTGCAAGAGCAAATGCCTAGCAATGTCATAAACAAAATAGCCGGTTTGTACTGCTCTATGGGAAATGAGTTTTATCTGCAGGATAAGCTTGTATATCAAAATGAGTTTGTGCCGGAACCATCTCTGTTGAAAAAGTTGGAAGAGTATAGAAAAAATACAAAATATAACGGAGAACTGTTCGGTAACTATATTGAAAAACGTCAGGGAATGATAAATTTCAGCGTGCTCGGTCGCAATTGTCCTCAGGAAGCAAGGGCGGCATATAAGAAATGGGACGATATTCACGGTGAACGTAAGAAGATAGCGGCAGAGTTGTCTGCCGAGTATCCTGATTGCGACATTTCAGTTGGAGGTAATATCAGTATTGATATAGTGCCTCATGGTTTTGGAAAAGAGCAAGTAGCGACTAAATTGCGAGAAAAATATCCGCATGAGAAAATCATTTTTATCGGAGATCGCACGGAAAAAGGTGGTAACGACTATTCTTTAGCGCAAAAACTGTTAGAATATGGAAACGCGCAGGTTGTTGCAGTAAACGGTCCCGATGATACGTTGAAATTTTTGAAGGAGATATCATGAGCAAGTACTACATAGTCAGTGGTGGTTTCGATCCGATACATGAGGGGCATATCGCTATGATTAAAGACGCGGTTAGCAAATCTGACGGTGTAATTCTTTTGTTGAATTCGGACGCGTGGCTGTGTCGGAAAAAAGGCAAGAATTTCATGGAATTTAAAACACGGCAAGTAGTTTGCGAAAACATAAAAGGAGTTGTAGACGCTTTCGGATTTAATGATGACGATGGTTCTGCTTGCGACGGAATTCGCCTTGCACGTGAGAAGTATCCGAACGACGAGTTGGTGTTTGCAAATGGTGGGGATCGCACAAAAAACAATATTCCGGAAGGACCAGCTTGCGAAAAATATAACGTTAAGTTAGAGTTTGGAGTCGGTGGAGAAAATAAAGCCAACTCGTCGTCGTGGATTTTAAATAAGTGGAAGTAAGTGATGGGCAACACACAAAAAAAAGCAATGATTACAGGAATTACCGGGCAGGATGGAGGATATCTGGCGAAGTTTCTGTTAAGCAAGGGATATAGAGTCATTGGATTATTTCGACGTGGCGCCACAGATACATTTGAAAAGTTAAAAGAACATGGAATTTTTGAGCAAATCGAAATGGTCGGTTTTGAACTGATGGAATTTTCTAATATTTGCAGATTGATGAAAGCGTATAAACCGGATGAGTTTTATAATTTAGCTGCACAAAGTTTTGTCGCGGCTTCTTGGGAAGAACCGATTTATACGTTGCAAGCAGATGCGACAGGAGTTGCGAATATTTTGGAAGCAATCAGAGAATTTTCTCCGAAAACGAAATTTTATCAAGCATCTACGAGTGAAATGTTTGGTAAGGTTCAAGCGATTCCGCAAAATGAAACAACTCCTTTTTATCCGCGTTCTCCTTATGGTTGTGCAAAATTATATGCTCACTGGTTAACAGTTAATTACAGAGAGAGCTTTGGAATATTCGCATGTTCAGGCATTTTATTTAATCATGAAAGTCCAATGAGAGGGAAGGAATTTGTAACACGAAAGATTACAGATCACTTTGCTAAACTGCATTGTGGCTTAACGAATAAGCCACTTGAGTTAGGAAATTTGAATGCAAAAAGAGACTGGGGGTTTGCTGGAGATTATGTCGAGGGTATGTGGATGATGTTACAGCAAGATCATCCTGATACTTATGTGTTATCATCAGAAGAGACTCATCCTATTAGAGACTTTGTGACTATAGCAGGAAAATATGCTGGGTTTGATATCACGTGGGAAGGTGAAGGATCTCAGGAAATCGGTGTAGATAAAAATAGCAATAAAGTCGTCGTAAAAGTTAATCCGAAGTTTTTTAGACCGGCGGAGGTCGATATTCTTTTGGGAGATTCATCTAAGGCTCACAGTAGGCTGAATTGGAAGAGGAAAGTCTCTTATGAGCAATTATGTGAAATGATGGTTAAAACCGACATAGAACGTTATAAAAAGCTAAGATAAATGTCGAAAAACAAATTAAAATTAGTCTATGATGTAAGTATAATAAAAAATGGAGGGAGTTTTTCCGCGCGTCGCAGCGGGTTATTTTTTGTAACTCTTAACGTTTTAAAAGAACTTATAAAAAGAGAAGATGTTGCTCTAACGCTAACTTGTAATGGCTCTGATTTTGCGTGTATAGAACAGGTATTAGCTTTGGAGAATCTAGAGGCAAAACTTGAATTCGAAATCAATCGCAAGTTTCTTTTACCTTATGGTCGTTTAAAATTGTTAAAAAAAATGGCATCAGCAAACAAGAATTATGTAAAAAAGATTTTTTTACTGTTGTTGCAACTGATTGTTTTTCCTGTTTGTAAGCTAGCATCAAGTTTTGAAAAGAAAAAAACTTTTGAAAATTTCGATGCTGATTTTTCGCCAGTATTTATTATCCCGCAGGAAGTACAGACGAAAAAATATACGCTTCTTTATGATTTGATACCTCAATTATTACCAGAATTTCGTAGTTCTTCTTGGAAAAAAGGATTTTGGCTTTACGATTTATGTCAGACACTGAATCACAATGATAACTATTTTACCATTTCTGAGCACACTCGGAAGGACTTTTTAAAGTATTACCCTGAGATTGATCCGAAAAAAATCACGACAACTTTACTGGCATGTGATGACCATTTTAAACCAAACGATTTTCATAGTATTGAAGCGGTAAAGAAAAAATATGAAATTCCATTGGATAAAAAATATGTTTTCAGCCTTTGTACTCTAGAGCCAAGAAAAAATTTAGAAAGAGCTGTTAGAACGTTTGTTCAATTTCTGGAAAAAAATGATATTAACGATATGGTTTTCGTATTAGGTGGAGGACATTGGAAGTCTTTCATTGAAAAACTAAAGAGATCTATAAACAATCTCGGTGAATACAAAGATAAAATTATCAAAGCCGGATACATTGCAGATGAAGATTTGCCGGCCTTGTATAGTGGAGCAGAATGGTTTTGTTATACCTCTGCTTACGAAGGATTCGGACTTCCTCCATTGGAGGCTATGAGCTGCGGTTGTCCAGTAATTACGTCGAACAACTCCTCTTTGCCTGAAGTGGTTGGCAATGCTGGAATTATGATAGACTGGGATAGTGATGAACAACATATTGAGGCATATGAGAAATATTATTTCAATCCACAACCGAGAAAAACAAATCGAGAAAAAGGACTAGCCCGCGCGAAAGAATTTTCTTGGGAAAAATGTGTGGATGAGATGATTACAACAATGAAGAGAGATATAGGAAAGGGTAATTTATGAAGTATCCAGTATATCAACCTAGTTTAACCGGCAATGAAAAAAAGTATGTAAATGAATGTTTAGATACATCTTGGATCTCAAGTAAGGGACATTTTGTTCAAGATTTTGAAAATGCATTTGCAAAATATATTGGAGTTAAACACGCAGTGGGAGTTTGTAACGGAACAGTTGCTATCCAGGTCGCAATTAAAGCTCTCGGAATAACGGCGGGAGACGAAGTTGTCTGCCCTACGTTTACTTACATAGCCTCAGCTAATCCAGTTACGGAGGTTGGAGCGCGAGTCGTATTTTTAGACAGTTTACCTGATACATGGCAAATGGATCCTGAAGACATTGAAAAGAAAATAACTAATAAAACCAAAGCGATTATGGCAGTTCATTTGTACGGACATCCATGCGATATGGATCGGATAATGAGTATAGCAAAAAAGCATAATCTCTTTGTAATAGAAGATTGTGCTGAAGCTATAGGCTCTGAGTACAAAGGGAAAAAGGTTGGATCGTTTGGTGACATAGCCTGTTTTTCTTTTTTCGGGAATAAAACTATTACTTGCGGTGAAGGAGGAATGGTTCTAACCAATAACGATTATTTATATGAAAGAGTTTTGAAAGTCAAAGGACAAGGAGTAGCGAAGTACAGAGAGTATTGGCATGATGTTCTAGGATTTAATTTCAGAATGACTAATATTCAAGCAGCCATAGGGCTAGCTCAATTTGAACAAATACAAAAGTTCGTGGATAAAAAACGAACTATTGCAAGTTGGTATAAA
>JAILGW010000094.1 GCA_024696365.1 Alphaproteobacteria bacterium
TAATAAATGAAGAACAGACATCCCTACTCTACTTCAAAAAATTTTCACTGAATAATTTATCCATTAGTTTTATCATCGTTACTTCCATCTTAATGTTCATAAGCGTGATTATCGGACGCAAAGAAATAAATCATAATGTAAAAAGTTTTTATATTTTGATGCTACTGTCACAATCTTTGCTATCTATGATTTTTTCAACAGCCGATTTGCTGATTTTTTACATTGTGTTCGAATTGGTTTTACTGATTGTTTTTCTCCAGCTTGGAATTTTCACAAAAGGTTTTGTATGCTCTTCCAAATTTCTCATAGTGCTTTCCGCAGGAGCATTATCTATTCTGTTCAGCGTTATTTACATTTTTGGTATTACGGGAACTACTGACATAAACGCATTAATAAGAACTGAATTCACGCGCCCACAAGAGTTGATAATTTTTACCGCAATGTTTATTGGATTCGCGTGCAAAACAGCCCTGTTTCCTATGCATATTTGGTTGCCCGATGCACATACGCAATCGCCTACAACAATGTCTATTATTCTATCAGGAATTCTACTAAAAATCGGCGCGTTTGGAATGATAAGAATTTTGCTGCCAATAGCTCAAAATGGATGTAAAGAATGTCAGCATATTGTTTTTATTGTCGCCGTAATAACATTAATTTACGCAATCATAGCAACATTATCACAAAGAAATTTAAAACGGATTATCGCGTATATTTCCATCATTCACATGAGTATCATCACAATTGGAATTTTCTCTCTTGATATGAATGGAATCGCAGGCGCGTTTTACAATATGCTTGCGCACAGCTTTATTATTCCGATGTTATTTGTAATTGCGCACATAATCGAGTTCAACTTTTCAACACGAGATATTGATAAAATTTCTGGAATAATTTCTTCGTCACCGACGCTTTCAGCATTCGCGATTATTCCAATATTAAGCGTTATTTCCATTCCGTTGTTTCCATGTTTCACGGGAGAATTTTTGATTTTACTAGGAATAATAAACTCGCATTTTGTTCTTGCGATTTCATTATGCGTACTCATAATGTGCAGTATGTTTTACTTCTTCCGAATTTATCAAAAAATATTTTTCGGAGAAAAAATTAAAAACAATTTTGCAATCTCTACAGAAAATATCGGCTGTTTAACTATACTCAGTTGCGGAATTTTAACATTATGCCTCGTTCCGAATTCAATTCTATCCGCAATTATAAACACGTTAAAAATAATGGTAATCGAACAATGATATATAACATTCTTCCTGAATTTTTGTTATTGATTTATATGTTATGCACATTAACGGCTAAAGCGTTATTCAGAATAAAAATCAATCACGCTTGGATATTCGTTCCCGTTTTTGCTCTTTGCTTTGTTAATTTAAGTTTCTTGACATCTCACTCAGATTTTTTCGCTTATAAATATTTTGAGTTCCTTTTGAAAACGGTGATTTTCTTCTCCGGATTTATCATCTGTATGTTCATACAAAAAGATTTTGAGCGGCAAACACTAGTATTGTTTTCTGTAATTGGAGCGTCAGCAACAATTTCTGCTACAAATTTTTGGACATTATTATTCGCAATTGAACTATCTGTTTTACCTACTTATTTCCAAGTATTCAGTAAAGAATTTTTCTGTACAAACAGAATTCATACATATTTTACATACAACAGCATAAGTTCGGCAATGTTTGCATTTGCAGTTTGCTTTCTATGTGTTACGTGTGAATCAACAAACTTTAGTGATGTAAAATCCGCATTATTGGCAGCTGAACCATTTAAAGTGCATTTGGCATCTTTTCTGATATTAATGCCATTTGTGATTAAACTCGGAGCTTTTCCGTGTCATGCTTGGCTGGCAGATATCGCCGACAAAAAAACATCTGACATTACAACAGTTTTTTGCATTACAAAAATCGCACTTATAATAGCTTGCTATAAAACAGTGGCTTCAGTATTAAATGATACGAATGTCGCAAGCTTTCTTCTTGTACTCGGTTGCTGTTCAATGCTTTTCGGAAGCGTTATTGCCTCGCGACAAAATAATCTTAAAAAAATCATTGCGTATATTTCCGTCTATCATGCAGGATTAGTGTTGATGTGTCCAGCCCTCAAAACATATCAAGGCGAACAGGGCTTTGTGTTCTTCATTATCTCTGAAGTTATTTCTTTATTAGGAATGTTTATACTGCTCGCTCAAATGAAGAGGAAAAACAACCAAGACATAGAGCAAATCTCTGACATTAATGCGCTAGCTACGCAGTTTCCTGCATTGGGAATGTCGGCAACCATTATTTTGTTATCATTAATCGGATTTCCTCCGCTTGCTGCATTTTGGGGAAAATTTTTCATATGTGTAGCGTCGATTGAATGTGGTTATATCATTCCCGCCGGAGTGTATGTTACCTCTATGTTTTTCGTTTTAATTTGCGCAATAAAAATTTTAAGTGCTATGTGGATGCATTCTGATAAAAATCAACTGAGCATTTCTGCGGCAGCAACAAAGGCTATATATTTTCTTGCTTTTTTGACCGTCGCTGTTATACCTTTTGCGCATAAGATATCGGCTCTTATAAAGTTAGAGGGTTATTTTGTGCAGTAAAATTTTTAGATTTAAAACTATCGATAGCACGCATAAATTTGCCATTCGACTCATCGAAACACGCAACGAAGACAATTGCGTCATTATCGCCCAACATCAAACTGACGGAATAGGAAGGTGCGGCAGAGAATGGCTGTCTCCTTCTGGGAATTTGCTAATGTCAATGATAAGTAATTTACCCAACGTCGATTTTGGACAATTATCACTGGCTGTAGCATGTGCTGTACATGAAACAATCTCATCTTTTATCTCTGACAATAATTTGCGTTTACATTGGCCAAATGACATCTACTGTCAAAATCGAAAAATAAGTGGTATACTCCTCTCTATTGTGAATGACAAACTTGTAATCAGCGTCGGAATTAACGTGAATTCAGCACCTGATTTAGGAACAGCGATAAGTATGCGCGATATATCGGGAAAAGTCGTTAGTGTCGATTCTGTGTTTAGTGCAGTTATTACCAGAATAAAAGAGTGGATGAATCGTTTAGAAAACTTAGGTTTTTTTCACGTAAAACGCTATTGGTTACGATATATTAACGAAATTAATCGTAATGTAACAATAAAGAATGGACAGGAAACACTGTCTGGGATATTTACAGGCCTTGATGATTCTGGCCGTTTGATGTTGAAAAAGGAAGGTCGAAACTTGCTTATATCAAGTGGAGATATGTTTATAAATGAAAAAGGTATAACGGTAGATTATGACTAAAAAAACGAAAAAAATTGAAGGCTTAAATTTCGTTTCAATTGGTGGATGCTCCGAAGTCGGAATGAATTTATACGCCTATATTTACAATGATCAGTGGATTCTCGTTGATATGGGAATGGGTTTTGATGGCAATTTAGGCAAAGAGCTCATCGTTCCATCCCCCGCAGAATTGGTCAAAAACAAATCTAAAATCAAAGCATTATTTATCACACATTCACATGAGGATCACATCGGCGCAATTCCTTATTTATGGCCAATGTTAGAATGCCCGATTTATGCGCGTCCTTTCGCGATTGAAATGATAAAAGATAAACTCTCGCAGTTTGATTTAGATAAAAAAGTACCGCTAATTAAAGTATCGACAAAGAAAAAAATCGAACTCGGAGATTTTTCTGTAGAATACATTTCCGTTGCTCATTCAACTCCGGAATCTTCTGCATTAGCGATAACGACACCTGCAGGCGTTGTTATTCATTCCGGTGATTGGAGAATTGATGAAGATCCCGTTTTCGGTCCTAAAACAGACGAGGAAACTTTCAAACAATACGGTGACAATGGCGTACTTGCGTTAGCTTGTGATTCAACCAACTCGTTTCGAACAGAAACTTACGGAACAGAAAAAGAAGTTCGTAATAACTTAATCAAGTTAGTAAAAGAGCACAAAAAAAACAGAATTCTCATTACGTGTTTTGCCTCTAACCTTGCGCGATTAGAGTCTTGCTATTGGGCCGCTAAGGAAAGTGGAAGACAACTGGTTGTCGTTGGACGCTCGCTGAAAAAAATCGAACGCATCGCAAAAAATTCAGGATACTTTACAGAGATTCCCGCATTTTTAGATGAGAAAAAAGCGTCGTCCTTACCGGCATCCAAAGCGTTAATTGTTTGTACAGGTAGTCAGGGTGAGGTACGTTCTGCGTTGAGCAAAATTGCAAGCGGGACTCACAAAGAAATTGAATTACAAAAAGACGATGTAATGATTTTCTCTTCGAAAGTAATCCCGGGCAATGAAAAAGCCGTCTCAAGCATTCAAAATATGCTTATAGATAAAGGTGTAAAAATTATAACTGATTTTGATTATGAAATTCATGCATCAGGTCATCCGAGCAAGAAAGAATTAATTCATTTGTACGAATTAACTCGCCCGAAGATGCTTATTCCTATTCACGGAGAGAAGTTGCATCTTTATAAGCAAGCGGAAATAGCAAAAGAATACGGTATCAAAAACGTCGTCGTGCCGAACGAAGGAGATATCATCGGGATATCTGACAAAAAATCGGGTATTGTCGGTTCTGTTGAAACTGGTATTCTCGCTGTCGATGGCTATAGATTGATTCCGTCTGACGGAGTTGTTTATAAACAAAGGACATTGCTTTCAGAAAACGGAGTTGTAAGCGTGTGCGTAAAGCTTTCCAAGGAATACGCGAAATTGGTTGATATAAGCAGCTTCGGCGTTTTTGAAGATTCTGAAAATGTAGAAATGACCGATTTACGCAATGACATTGCTTCCGAAATTAAGCTTTCAATCAATGTAAATTCAGATAAAGAACGGATTAAACTGCTTATTGAAAAATTGATTAAAACAATGTGCGTAGATGCAAGAGGGAAAAAGCCGATTGTACTCGTTCACATAATTTAGTACGCCAAAAAAGTTGTTTTTTAGAACTTCTATTGTGCCGCGGTGTTCATTACGCCGCGGTTATTTTTATAAGAATTTTGTTTTCTTCTTGGGATGCTAGCAATTTACAATTCAACCGCGACAATTGCCTCAACAAACTATGTTGAATAACCGTTTTGTGTGTAAGCTCAGTTTCTAGATTAATATCCGGCGTTTTCATATTTCTGCCATGGCATTCGCATGTAATTGCAGAATCTTGCAAGGTGATATAAGCATCTCCGCCAAATGGCATTAAATCTTTGCATATTGCCGCTAAATATAAAACGACTTTTCCGAACATCGCAGGAATTTCATTCATTTCAGTCTGTAGATTAAATGTAATTTTATATCCTGCTAAAAATTCAGATGCGCAAGTTTGCAAGGATGTTTTGGTGTAGCAAAAATCATCAGCCTTTGATGAAAACAATTCTCTCATAAATTTTAAAATTGCATTTGCCTTTGCTGTACTCTCTTTTATCGTTTCGAACATCAACTCATCTTTAGTCGCCTCAAACGCTTCCACACCGAGATTAATTGCGTTAAACGGCGTTATCAAATCATGACACACACGTGCAACAAGCGCATTTTCAAATTGCATTTTCCTTCTCCAAATTACAATCTATTATACGCATTTTTAAATAAAAATTAAGACAAATTAACGAAACTACTGGGGGCCATCTTCATCGAACAGCCCTACCTTTGGAGTAAATATTGCAACAGCATTAAAATAGCCATCTTCTCCCTGCGCAGTTGGTGACAGCGCATACAAGCCGAATGCTTGTTTTACAGAAGGCTTAGTTCCATCAGCCCATTTATCTGTGCCTGGTTGCATATAGATAAACAGATTCACAATAATTTTAACTTCGCCTTCAGCAATTGTTAATGTTGGATAAATACTTGAGGGTTCAACATTTGTTCCATAAGTAATTACTCCTCCAGTATGTGCATTATAACTAATATATGCCTCTTTTGACCATATATTACTTAACAGATGTCCAGTGTGACATTGCGCCATCCAAACACAAGTAGCCTTTCCGCCACTTACGCCTTTCACATAAATAAATTGAGCCTGCGGGAAATGAGCATAAATATGCGTTCTATTATCATCTAATGCATAAAGGGTCTTTCCAGGATAAATGGAATAACTAGCAAAACGGAATATATAAGCTAAATCTGCTTTTGTTATTTTTTTATTTGTACGCCCCTGTGAAATGTTCTGAACCATTTGCACCATTTCATGCGCGACCAAATTTGTTCTGTCCTGCATTCTCGCCATCTTAAATATGTCATGCAATCCTAAAAGCAATAAAATCAAAACAGGCATACACACGGCAAACTCAATTAAAATAGCGCCGCGCACATTTTTTATAAAATTCCAAACACGGGTTTTAATTTTTTGATACTCAAACAGCATTCGCTTACAACACGCATAACAACATGTCCAAGTTATAGCTAAAAGATTAATTTTTTGTTAATAAAGCAGTCCTCCGTTTTTATTTACAAAAGCACAGACGCTTGTTACATCTGTGCTTTATTTTTTAATGAAATTGTTTTACGCAAATTAAAGAATCAATGTTGCGCCAGGCAAAACAGTAACAGTCGAGCCTGGATCAAGGGTAAAATGTGCTTCGCTTGCATCGAACTCTGCTTTATCTGGAATAATGAGGGCTCCTTTCTCAATTGTTATCGTTTTTCCGGCACCTGCAGTAAATGTAGTCGGATCTGCTAAAGTGGTGGGAAAAGTTAACGTACTGGCGTCAGTATCGGCGGCATTTCCAACAGTAATGTCCGACTTTGGCATTGCGGTATCGGCTGCAATGCACAAAGTTGTCCCACTATCTACTTGCACTTCTCCTAGCACATAAAAACTGTTATTGCCCTCTAATTGAACAGTGCCCCCTCCAGTAGCCAAAATGGTAGTTTCTTGACCCGGATCTGCCCCTGCTACTTTACTTCCCATGTTAACTGGCCAGTGAACCAAGTCTTCTGCGGAGGTAGCGCCTGGAACCCTTCCGCAAGGATGTGAAGCATCGAAGGCCGGCAGAGTTGTATCAGATGTATCAATCCTCATATCAGAAGATCCTTCACTTAAAAGGTTAACTCTTGATCCTACATCTATAGTAGCGTTAGGGTTATCGCTTTGAAGGTCATAAATCTCATTTACACGGGCTGCTCCACCGTTATTATAGTCGGCAGGTATGCCACCGGCCATTACCAAGCTGATACCATCATCAGTTACCGAATCTAGAATTTCAATCTCTGAGCTACCATTTCCCCAACCGCCTTCGCTTTTTTGATGAGTTTTATCAAATAAAGCAGCATCTAAAAATGGGAAAGCCATCCCCCTAATTCCTGAAAAATTACCAGCTGCATATACTCCATTTCCAGTTATTTTTTCAACTTTACCAACGCCTACACCGCCAAAGTTATTGATGGCAGCTTTATCACCGCTTCCTGTTGGATGCCCAATTTGGTTCGAGCCTGAGTCGTCATACTGCATTATAACACCGGAATTTCTGAACCCTCCCCCATTGAGAAGCGAAATAGGTTGCACTAATTGCGCGCTACTTCTTACGCTAACTTCTATTGTATCGCCAATGTTTCTTGTTACAGCCTCTCCATTAGAACACACAAGCGCTGCTCCGGCGACAAATACTAGTTTTTTCAAATTTTTCAACATTACTCTCTCCTTTTTGTCTTTAACAGTTGTTTTTAACGACAGATATTTTTCCTTTTCATCGTGCCGCTATATGTATGATGGGACAAAAAAGTTAATTCTTTGTGAAAATGGAGAAAAATTCTATTTCGACTATTGTGGAGGCAAAAAAACGATCAGTCTAGTTACATGTCGTAAATAAAAATCTGCCGATTAGAGGTAGACGTTACCATCTATATGCATTACCGCACCTGCCTTTATAGTGACGTTCGCTGCTCTTAAATCTAGTGTAACGTTGCGCGGGACATTCACTCTCCCCCCATCTTCAACCGTTAGGGTAGTTCCGCTTCTCATTGTAAAAGTAGTTTCACTGGCTAAATTATTTGGAAAAGTCAGCGTACTGACACCTCCATCCATGTGTGGCACAACAGTAATATTTGATTGAGGCATGCTCTGAGGAGTAGTGACAACCGCTTCTACCCCTTTACGAACATAAACAGTCCCCTCTCTCAGGTAGGAGTTATCACCTTCTAGCATCACTTTTCCAGCACCTCGGATATCGACAGAAGGGGTGTAAACTACTGCCTCGTTCGGTTTTTTGCAACCTATGCCGAACGGAATATGGTAGACCTTCTCGTCGCCCACAGTTTCAACCCCGCAAGGGGCAGTTCCCGAATTATACGTCGGCAATGTTGGATCCGTCGGATCTAGGGTGGCGACAACCATTTTATAAACAAAATTTTTCTTCGGATCGTTCGGAGATGTATCGATACTGTTATTTAAAACAGGATCAGCAATATCCCAAACAAGAGTATATGTCTGCTGGGCATTATAATATGCGGCAATGGACGGGCTGAACAAGCGAATACAATCATCATCGTCCGAAGTTACACCAAATATACCTTTCCAACCTCCGACATTCGGAAGATTTGCATCTTGAATTAAGTCAGAACAAAGAAACGGAATCAGCATGCGAGCGATTTTAGCGAAGCTTCCCTCATATTGTGCTATCAGTCGAGCAGAATCACCTTCCCCTATGAGAGCGGAAATCTCTATCTTCGCTTTTTTTGGTGTTCTTCCTGTTTTCCAAGTCGGATGCCTCACCTTAACCTTAACGCTGGCACCTTGAATTTTTCCCACCAAAGCCCCTGTGTTTTCAACCACAAGAAGCCCATTCTCTGCCATGTTTACTTTTTTTCTGATTTGCCATTTTTTGTAGTGTCCTTCCCCTATTCCGATTCCGTCAATATACATAGGATCAGACGGCAAGGTGACAGACTCTTCTTTTATGATCGCCGATAAAAGAAGGCCCAACACTATAAAAATTATCTTTTTTAAATCGCTAAACATTGCTTACCTCTTCGTATTTGTCATCACCAATCTTTCGAGAACAATTGACGGGCAAACCCAACGAGTTACATTCCGTTTACCGTCCAACCTCTACACGTATAATGAGACAAAAAAGTTAATTATTTGTGAAAAATAGTTAATTTTATAGGTTTTCGATGAGGGAGAGTAATGAAGTTGAAGGGACAAGTTTTGGATAATTTTGCAATTTTGTGTTGATTGAACTTGGGTTTTTAGGAAGAAGCTTTATATATCAATGTAATAAGTTAGATCCCGAAAGGACTAACATTATGTTTGTAATCAAAAATCGTACAGATACCAGTGAACCAAGGGCTAACATGATGTGTGTAGATCTGCCAAAAAAGGATCTATTAGCAAATAAGTTACCAATTGTTATTCCTCCTGTCAGCCCTATGGGAAGTGCGTTGGGTAGAGGGGAATTTCACCATCCTAGAACAAAGAAAGTAAAAGATGGATCAACCCACGGATTTTTAGTGAAATTTGAATTCCAGATCCCTACTGAGTATTTTTCGGAAAATGGGCAAAAAATTGCGGATTTTTGGAATGTTTTGACACTTGTTTCGAAAGTTGAATATGAGTGCAGACATCGAGTTTCTGTAGAGACGTACTCATACGCCGGGAAAAAACAGAGGATAAAGAAGCCGTTTCTTCCGATCGATTATAAATAGTAAGCTATATTAGTGATGTTGTATTGTGGATTTTAGTAGGGGCTTTTTTCAGATTAGTGTTTTTACAACAGCGAAATTTAACTTTCTGTTTTTCTGAAAATTTAGTACAATGGACCGTTTAATAAAAAGGATTTTGAAATGGCCGTTGAAGAAGCTTGTTACAATGCGGAGAGTATTAAGATCCTCAGAGAGTGGGCTGATAATATTTCATAATAAATAACTTCTTTTTTGAACAAGATTATCTTTCTCGCTCCATTAACCCATTCTCATGTTGTACGTCATCCTTGAATGAGTAAATTAGAATTGTTTTTGTTAACAGTTTTTTAATGTGTATGTACTAGAATGAAGTTTAAAACAAATCATGGAGGATTCTATGCAAGTCATAAATATGTCGGGAATGTGTTTTTGTCCACTATTTAGCACGAAAAACGCGAATCCAATAAACAATTTCAGCCATTCGAGCACTAACAGTCCCTTCCCTGCAGAGAGTGGTCAATCCGAACTAAGGAGAGAAGCATGAACAATATTCAGCAGACAATTCCTTTTAAACGTACTCTATATGTTGTGGCCGGGCTACTCTCGGTTGTACTTTTGTCTGAGTGGCTTTCTACGGACGTTTATCTACCGCCAATGCCAAAGAACACAGGGTGCACTACTACAATTGTAACGCCTGGCGCGTCCGAAGACGGTAGCATGCTGGTTAGTCATTCGGACGACAATGACCTGGGAGATCAGAGCATCGTCTATGTTCCTGCTAGCGACTGGCCCAAAAATAGCCAACGCCCTGTCTACGCTAGCGCTGTAGCTGTAGGTGATCAGCCGCAGTACAACGCTTTTCTCGTTCCACGCCTAGTCTGCAAAGATCGAGCGCCTGGCTACGCCCATCCGAATGAGAAACAGAGTATTCCCATAGGTTTCATTCCTCAAGTAGCGCACACCTATGCCTATATCGACGGTAATTATGGTATTATGAACGAACATGGTCTCATGTTTGGCGAATGCACAGACGGCTCCTTTGTGAGCAATGGACCTGAAGCCGGAAAGAGGATGTTCTATTCCTCCGAGCTCTCACGCGTGGCGCTTGAGCGGTGTAAAACGGCCCGAGAAGCTATCAAGCTCATAGGCGAGCTGATTGAGACATATGGCTACTATGGTACGGGCGAGACTCTACCAGTGGCTGATCCTAAAGAAGCATGGGTGATAGAGATGGCGCCTGGACCAGACGAAACAGGCGGTCTGTGGGCTGCCCAGCGCGTACCTAATGGACACTTCTTTGTGGCAGCGAATGAATTCCGCATCCGTGACCTTGTTCCTAACAACCCCGATCAAATGTGGGGTAAGACACTCACTACGACATTGGAAAAGGCAGGATGGCGTTTCCCAAAGGACGTATCTAAGCCAATAGATTGGCTAAAGTCCGTAAGCCACGGTGAATACAATCATCCCTATTATTCTCTACGCCGCGTGTGGCGCGCGCTCTCTATAGCCGCTCCGTCTATAGGGCTATCTCCTTGGGTGAAGGACGGTGCGACACGTGACTACCCATTCTCCGTAAAACCTGATGCGAAAATAAGCGTAGCCGACCTGATGCGCCTCCACCGTGATCACTACGAAGGAACAGAATTTGACCTGACCAAAAGCATCGCAGCTGGACCTTTCGGCTCGCCTGAGCGCTACCTAGGTTCTTACGACCCACACGGCGACGTAGGTAACCCTAACGCCAAGCTTAATGGAGCATGGGAACGCCCAATATCCATGTTCTACACAGGTTACGCATTCGTTTGCCAGTGGAAACCAAACCTACCTGAAGCTCTTGCTGGAACCATTTGGTTAGCGCTAGATCGCCCAGCAGAATCCGTCTTCGTGCCACTTGCCGTGGGGCCTATACCAGATAGCTACGAAAACTGTGATACGAGAAAATTTTCTAAGGACAGCGCGTGGTGGGCATACGACCTCGTTGGCAATTATGCTCAGCTTAAGTTTTCCTATATGATTAAGGACATTCAAGATCGCGCTACCAAGCATGAAACAGAGGCGAAGCGTCTACTAACAACCATGGAAACAGATCTGGCTGCCATGGCTGTTAGGAAGCCTCACGACGCAGCTATGCAGCGTAGCAAGCGTCTAAATGCTCATGCAGCTACCGTACAAAAGGACTGGGAAAGACTTTTTGAGCTTTTGGTTGCCAAGTATGCCCAAGGATTCGTGAATGAGCCTAATAAAATGTCCCAGGGCGTGGGCTATTCACAGGAATGGCTGGATAGGACCAATTACGCACAGGGGCCGGCCAGGAGCTACGAAAAGCTATCATTTCCAGCACGTGTATGGGCATGGGCATGTAAGTCCTTGTCATCCTTGCAAGCAAGATAAGCATGCGAGATGCTAAGATAATTCTTGTTTCAACAAGCAATGATGCGCAATGTAGCAACCTGACTAATCTATCGCTGTCCCTCTGTGGCTGCGCGAACTCAAAAACAAGAGATAGTAGACTCTGTCTCTTGTTTTTACACCTCTAAGTAGCTGAACTGTCTTGCTCCGATTATCAACCTAATCTGCTCCAAAAACATTACAGTTATTGCGAAAGTCGAAAATAGTATTTTAGAGTCTCTGATTATCAAAGCTTAAAAAGTCTCTAAAATTACTTCCGCAAAGATTCTATTAAATCAATTTTCTGCAATATGGGATCAAACAGTATTTTTATTTGTCAAGTAATCTCCTTTTTAATAAAGCTCTATTAGATTAACTTGGCAGATTGCTCGCCCCCATTCTTCTCAAACCGTTTGGCTTCTATTCTTAATTTGTGATTTTCTACAACAGTGAAATTTAACTTTCTGTTTTGCTGAAAATTTAGTACAATAGGGCTGTTTAATAATAAGGATTTCGGAATGGCCGTTGAAGAAACTTGTTACAATGCGGAATGTATTAAGGTCCTCAGAGGGTTAGATGCGGTAAAAAAGCGTCCCGGTATGTATATCGGTGATACCGATGACGGAACCGGATTACATCACATGGTGTTTGAGGTCGTGGACAACTCCATTGACGAGGCTCTCGCAGGTTATTGCAAAATGATAACTGTCACTATTCACGTCGACGGTTCTGTATCTGTAGCAGATGACGGAAGAGGAATTCCAACAGATATGCACCCAGAAGAAGGTGTATCTGCTGCAGAGGTTATTATGACGCGATTGCACGCCGGCGGTAAATTCGATCAAAATTCCTACAAGATTTCAGGTGGTTTACACGGTGTCGGTGTTTCTGTTGTGAACGCGCTTTCCGATAGATTGGATTTGTCCATTTGGCGTGGTGGAAAAGAATATTTCATGCGTTTCCGTAACGGAGAAGCTGAGGCTCCCCTTGCGGTAGTCGGAGACAGTGATAGACATTCGGGAACAACCGTCAGATTCTGGCCTTCTGCAACGACTTTCAAAATAACGGAATTTTCGTTTGATACTTTGGAACATCGTCTCAGAGAATTGGCGTTTTTAAACTCTGGTGTTCATATCATTTTAAAAGACGAAAGAAAAGAAGACTTGGTCGCCGATATGCATTACGATGGCGGCTTGAAAGAGTTCATAAAACATCTCGACAGAAGCAAAACGTCATTGATTGATGCACCTGTTTACGTAACGGGTACGAAAGATGAAATCACGGTCGAAATGGTGCTGGAGTGGACAGATAGCTACCATGAGACAATGCTGTGTTACACGAACAATATTCCGCAATCAGATGGCGGAACTCACTTAGCCGGTTTCAGAAACGCGCTGACAAGAACAGTGAACGCGTATCTTGCCGAAAATATGAAAAAAGAAAAAGTCAGCCCGACGGGAGATGATGCACGTGAAGGTTTAACTTGCATTCTGTCGGTAAAGGTTCCGAACCCGAAATTTTCGTCTCAAACAAAAGACAAATTGGTGTCTTCTGAAGTGAGAGGCGTGGTTGATGCAATTGTCAGTGAAGCGCTCTCGACTTGGTTTGAAGAAAAACCGCAGGAAGCGAAAAAAGTCGCAATGAAAATCGTTGAAGCGGCAGCAGCGAGAGAAGCAGCTCGTAAGGCTCGTGAATTAACTCGCCGCAAGAACTCTTTAGAAATTTCCACTCTGCCTGGAAAACTTGCCGATTGTCAGGAAAAAGATCCGGCGTTGAGCGAAGTGTTCATCGTCGAGGGTAACAGCGCAGGAGGTTCGGCAAAACAAGGTCGAGATAGAAGAACACAGGCGATTCTGCCGTTGCGTGGTAAGATTTTGAACGTTGAAAGAGCGCGTTTCGACAGAATTCTAACATCTGCTGAAGTTGGAACATTGATTTCAGCGTTAGGAACGGGAATTGGCGAAGACTTTAACGTTGATAAAGTCAGATATCACAAAATCATTATTATGACAGATGCTGATGTCGATGGTAGCCATATCAGAACGTTGTTGCTGACATTCTTCTTCAGACAAATGCGTCCGATTATTGAGAAGGGATATTTGTATATCGCGCGCCCGCCGCTTTACAGAGTCAAAAAAGGCACCTCTCAGGTGTTCATTAGAGATGAGCAGGCGTTGGAAGATTATCTGTTGAACTCAATTGCACCGGTTTCGACGTTGAAATTCGCGAATGGTGAAGTGCTAGCAGCAAACGATATTCGTGATTCTGTGTTAAAAGCCGAGAAGATTAAAAACGCGATTTCGCACATCAATAACAAAGTAAATAATGCGTCGCTTCTTGAGGCTTTGTTGTTGCTCGGTTTCGGGGAGCATGCAAACGTGTCGCGCGAGAAAGTTACGGAGCATTTGAAAAATGTCGATTACGGCGTTTGGAATATGGATGAAAACGAAAACCACTATATTTTCAGTAAAACGTTGCGAAATGTAACTGAAACTTTTGAAGTTTCTAAGACTATTTTCGAAGTGCCGGAAATTCAAAATCTGGCAGAAGATATCAAACATTTCTCAGGATTCTTGCATGGTCAAGCGGAGTTAATAGTGAAAGATACTCCGGTGACTGTAAAATCTCCGATAGATTTGTTCGAAAAGTTTATGGCACAGGCGCGCAAAGGTATTACAATCAGCCGTTATAAAGGTCTTGGTGAAATGAACCCAGAGCAACTTTGGGAAACAACTATTGACCCGAACGCGCGTGTACTTATGCAGGTAACTTTGGCGCATTTGGAATCGCTGGACGATATATTCTCCACGCTGATGGGAGAAGTTGTTGAACCGCGTCGAGATTTCATACAAGAAAACGCGCTAAACGTTGTAAACTTGGATGCATAATGTCGCCTAAGAAAAAAGGAATATTCAGGAGAAAGAGCAAAGGTTTGCGCCCTTTGCTTTTTTCGTTTTTGATATTCGGAGGAGTCGTTGGCTTCTTTGTATTCCTATTTTTCATCCACGATATGCCGGATTTAGAGCATTTGGAAACGAAAGGCAGACGAGCAAGCATTGTTTTTGAGTCGTATGATGGAAAAAACATTGCGACCTACGGCGACTTATTCAAAAACGTTGTTACCGTCGACACATTACCGAAACACGTTCCAAACGCAGTTATCGCGATAGAAGATCACCGTTTTTATCATCACAGCGGAGTCGATTTCTGGGGAATTATTCGTGCGATGGGAATTAATCTGATTAATCGCAGAATTGTGCAAGGCGGATCTACCCTAACGCAACAACTCGCTAAAAATCTGTTTCTGTCTCAAAGCAAATCCATTAAAAGAAAAATTCAGGAATTTATCCTCGCTTTGTGGCTAGAAAAAAAGTTCACCAAAAAACAGATTTTGTCTATCTATCTGAATCGAGTGTATTTCGGTTCGGGAGCATACGGGATAGATGCTGCTGCGTACAAATTTTTCGGAAAACGCGCCAATAAGTTGACCGTTTATGAAGCAGCAAAACTAGCGGGAATTTTGAAATCTCCGACGGCATATTCGCCTTTTTATAATCCTGTGAAGTCCGATGAGCGAACAAAATTAGTTCTGTCCAAGATGCTGGAGGAAAAATTCATTTCGAAAGCAGAAATGAATGACGCCATGCTAGAAAAAGAGAAACTTAAACTAGCGCCACCAATTGATGAAAACAGATATTTTACCGATTGGGTCTTAGAGCAGATGCAAAATCTGATAGTAATCGATACCGACGATTTAGTTGTGCGAACGACTTTAGATTCCCGACTGCAAACTAATGCGACCTATGTTATCAGAGATTCGCTCAAAGATTTCGGATTTAAAAACGGAGTTGGACAGATGGCGCTGGTAGCGCTCGACAAAACTGGCGCAGTCAGAGTAATGGTTGGAGGGCATACTTACAGCTCCAGTCAGTACAATCGAGCTCTAGCTTTACGTTCTTTCGGCTCGTCATTTAAATTTTTCGTTTATATTGCAGCACTTGAACACGGTATGGATATTTACGACCAGATTAGCGATATGCCATTAACTATCGGCAATTGGTCACCTCGAAATTTTCATTATGAAAGTGTCGGCAGCATTTCTCTAATGGACGCATTTATCAAATCTGTAAATACCTGTGCGGTTCGACTTACACAAAAAGTTGGAATTGACGCGGTCATTGACAAAGCGCAACAAATGGGAATTTCAAGTGAACTTAACCGCAATTATGCGTCGGCGCTGGGCGCAAGCGGAGTTAATTTGCTGGAAATGACGGCCTGCTACGGTGCCGTTATGAAGGACGGAGAAAAAATGGTTCCGTTTGGAATTATCAGCATAAAAAATCAACGCGGGAAAGAGTTATACCGCGCTTATCAGCACAAACATGAAACCGTAGTCGCTCCAGAAATTTGCGAAAAAATGAAAACAATGATGAGAGAATTGCTGATACGCGGAACAGGAAAGCGCGCAAGATTACCAATCGATGCATACGGCAAAACAGGAACGAGCAACGATAGCAGAGATGCAAATTTCATTGGATTTGCTTACCCGTTAGTTGTAGGAGTATGGGCAGGAAACGATGATAACACGCCTATGAAACAAAACTTAACAGGCGGAACACTACCAGCAATGGCGTGGAAAGATTTTATGTCCATAGCACTCGGCTACAGCGCTCCAAAAGATAAAATCGAAATTTCCAGTAAAAAACTCCGCAAGCACAGAAGGCTCAGATCACTTTTGGATGAGATGTAATTAACTGTCATCTGAAAGATGAATTTCTTCTTCCTCTGGCGTCTCCGTAGTTTCCACCACGACTCGTGAATCTTTGTACCCCGCTGTCGTCTTGATATCTGCAGCAATTTCGTTGAGCGCGTTTTCCAATCCCCTGGCATTGTTCACACCTTTGTATATTTTGCCATTACCACTTGTAACGCATGAATCAAGAGCAGTAGTATTTGTCCCATATTTGATAAGATAGATTTTATCGGCCATTTCTCTGAGTTTGGTACAAGCATCTTTGGCGACAGCATCAAGAGCTCCATTTACATTTTTATTCTTCTGATACCCCTCATTAGGAACAGGGCCATACAAGACATTATTTACCGGAAGCACATATCCGCCGAATATAAATGCAGGAGGCTTTGAAGAAATAGCCTTTACAGTCAACGTAAAGGATTCATTTACTGTGTCAGGATTCGATGTTTGTTGGAACCAACGCCACAGGCCACCTGCGACATATGATTTCTCAACCGAATCAAATGAAGTATTTATAGAATGGATAGTATCTAAATCCAAGCACGCAAATGCATCAACATTACATCCGCTATTGTTGGTAAAAATATTGACGCTATCAGGTTCTTTACCAGCAGTCGGTTTAGCAACCCAATATCCTCTATCACTATCCCATTCACATCCCTTATTATCGCAGCTAACAAAATTTTTGTTTACGGATGAAGAATTCTCCGGTTTTTCCAAAGAAAAGTCTACATATGTACAATGTCCAGGATCAGAGATTTTATGATACCAAATTCCAGTAGTAGCCTTATTAACCAGCTTCACATTGGTAATTTTCGCGTTTGTAAGATTGAAATATACCGTATAATACGGATGGCCATCGGTTGTATCGGTATTTTTTGTGAATTCATACGTTTCCGGGTCAATCGTTATTGTTTTCGTATCAGGAATATCAAATGTCTGTTCTGTGCCATCTTTTTTCTTTACAGTTATTGTTGGTTTAGGCACTGTGGGAGTTAACAATAATTTTACCTTGCCTATTCCAGTAAAACTGCAAGTTTCTCCGTTGCTTATTGTGATGGCTTCATTAACCGGAGTATCATCTGGCATTGCTATTATGTTATATATGTATATTTCTCCCGTATAAGCATCTAAATCTTTCCAAATTTTTAAAGAAGAAATATTTACAGATGCAGGCGTCTGGTTTGCCTTTCCACTATCTGGATCATTAGATGAAAGATTATGTACATAGCCGCTATTCTTAAAATATGGCGGATACTCTAAATGTGTTGATGTGTTACTACCTTGATAATTATACAAGTGAGTAGCTTGATTATTTATACACCACTTTATAGCACCAAATGTATAAGTTCCCAAGGAATCTGCATGTACCTTTTCCCCCAAGGACCGCCAAACAAACGCCAATTTGCCGTTGAATGTTTCATCAAACGTGAACAAAACATAATCAGGATAAATAGTATAAGAGTCCAGAACCCGAGAAAACCAATATATTTTAGTGGTATACGTAGATCCCCGCAAAGTAGCACATATATCATCTGCCTTATAATCTCCTGATATATATATTCCCGCATCTTTATTTTCTTTCCAATCCCGCCTATCCCACCTTATTTTTCTATTTGTAAGCCTATATTTAGCTGTTGCGTTACTAAGTTCAGCAATTTTAAATTTATCTTTCGGTGCTGTCACCATGTTAAGTCGTTTCATATCTCCACTATATTCACCACTATCATTCCAATATTGACTGTAATAATCAAAATCTAATTCTTTAGTTGCTGTTCCTTGCGGAATTGTATACTTTTGATTGTAGGATGTATTTACGCTATTACTTATCGTAACCGACGCTTCTGCAGCTGGTGCAAACGTCACTTCAAATGGTTCCGGATGATAAGTTGATATGACAACATTGTCACCGCAAGTCACTTCGCTCTCATACAGCGTGTACCGTCGATTTGTGATCTCCGCTGATATAAGTGAAACATTTTCCATATTCAATTGAACGTAATAATTGCCATTCTCATCTGTAGTATCGCTTATTTGAGATGGTTCAATGTAAAAAGTCTGCTCTTCGGATATTGTGTACCGTTCACCTGGTTTAGCGCCATAATGTGAACTCTTAATATTTGAAAATGTCAAAAATGAGGGCTTAACAATCTCATCGAGTCTGTTATCGTCATAAAATGTAATGGCTCCCTCTTTACCTATCGGTTTAGCTGTAACTTCAAGTTTTCCGTCACCATTAAAACAAATCCAATTGTTTTGCAAGAATACGCATGCATTCTTGGTAATATCAGTATCTGTCCCTAATGTTTTAGACAACGTATTTAAACTTTTACCATTTAGTATATAGGTTTCCAGTTTAAAGTTCTCTTTAAACGTTTTAAATTCTACTTCGTCCGTTGATGTTTCTGTAGTTGACAATTCTGTATGTTTATCAGCGACTCGCCAGTAATGACGGTTTACACGAGAACCACCATCTGTTCCTGCCGTGTATTGATGTCGATTGTTTCGAATTACAGTTAAAACCTCCAAATCAGATGTTCCCGGAAAAGCATTTATTACACAATAAAAAACTGAAGCATTCGTAATTCCATGTACAACATATTTTACATCATCATGATACTCTCCCCTTTCTGATGTATTATCATAATATGGGCTGTTAACTATTGTCATACACGGATCCATAAATTTCAGAGCCGCCTTTTTCAATTCCGTGTTGTTATCTAAATTCCCCGAAGAGGTAATGTTAAAAGTCTCATATATAGTATATGGATTCGATCCCGAATGTTTTGCCGGCGTTCCATCATTTAAAATAAGCTCACGTATATCTTGTGTCGCCTGCCGGCAATACTGTCCAACGTAATCTCGCAGAACTTGTCCATATAATTTACAGGATGTTATCTCTGCATTTTCAAGTTTATATCTGACCTTTTTTCCCGTCAGATTGCCTCCGAAATTTTTGCCTTGTGTTGAGTTATACACGGTTCCGTAACCAAATGTACTGTTAGTCGGTAACGTTGGCCCACTAAATGTAAAAGTCTCTGCTTTTGTAATAACGTGTTTTCCTGAATTTTCACCATAATGCGTTGTATCAACCACAACTTTTATTAACCCTTTTCTCGGAAAGCTCAACTTACCATTACCGTTACATATAAATTGCTTACTGTCTGAGTCGTAATTGCCTGCACCGCTATCACTGTATGTAATGATACCTTTATCTCCCTGAATAGTGCCATTACTTTTTATCTGATTCCTGAAATCTATCACATCCGACTCAGACATCGGCAATGGAACTCCATCATTGCTAAACCCTAAATAAGTAAGTTCGTTCGGTTCAAAATTGTTCGGTGCATTAACGACTAAAATCACGGCCTTTTTCTTATTGTTTCTCGCTGGATGGGCCATTTTTCCTTTGGCTGTTCCTCCTGGATGAGCTGTCCAAGAGCTTAATAGATTGCACGCCCAATGAACGGGCAAAAACAGGAAGTTCGATTTGTTGTAAGGATCATTCATTGGACGAAATAATGTCATATCATATGCAATTCCCTGAACATCATCAGTTAATTCCTGAACAAAAAATTGATTAAGTCTATACGTGGGACAAGTTCTTTCACAAGCATTTGCAAGCAGATTACAATATCCCAAATAGCACGGATTTGGATTTACACGTCGAAATTTATAAGCGTTAGGAAAGTCAGCGACCTCGGTAGTTGGATCCTCTGTTGACAACAAATCGACGCCCCATCCCATACCATCAGTACCTAATCTGCTCATTATTCCAAATGGAGAATTATCGCTTCTCCATTGATCTTTGTTCCGATCTACTTTAGTTGAAAAACGAGTATTCCATTTATACGAATTCTGCGTTATCTTTCCTCCAGCCTTGCCGCTTGATGCATAAACTTGAGCCTGTTTTAATCTCGGTTCTCCTGAGTCATCATAAGTATATGGCGGAATTAATACTGACCACTTTTCAGCACTAGAAGGAAGTGTTAGTTTTCCCGAGTATGGAATAAATCCGACAGCAACTCCTTTTGTATGGGCAAAATGATTTTTCAGAAAATTTTCGTATGCTGTTGCGATAATTTGTACAGGTGTAGAAGTCGCGTCTGTGCTATCGGAAGCAATAAGTATTCCGTCATCACTGTTTGTAGTTGTACTCGCTGCGTAGTTAGTTGGGATTGTCAAAATAATGTCAACATCACACTCTTCGGGGTATGCTGCAACTTTTCTGTTAAGACACTTACAATCACAAACTATAACGCCATCAGTCGAATAATTGTTTGTTTTATCAAAATTTATTAATAATTTACTGTTTTCTTGTTTATAGTTTACTCGAAAAATTTTTCCACCAGGATCAATTATATACTCGATGCGGCCACCTCTTCCATCTTTATGTTTTAGCGAAAGCAAAAAATAATTAGAAGCATCGCGTAATGTCCAATTAGGAAGGGTAGGACTAAGATGGCCATAGTGAAACTGCATGTATGGCAAGTTAAAAGTTCCGCTATAGTCTATGTTTGAGTAATTTCCAATTCCTTTCACACGATTATCTTTAGCCTCAAGCAATGTCTCATGAAAAATACCATAAGCCTTATCATTTAAAGCCTGAGCTCCGGCAGAGTATACTAAATCGCTCTGTTCATCCCATGTAAGTCCGGGATTATACGCGTTTAAAACCGCAGCACCTATAGCTCCTGCCGCAGCGGTTTTTAGTGCCTCATCATGCGAAACTTTACCGCTTTTAATCAGGTAAGTAATGCCTGCAAAAAAAAGTGGCAAAGCGACAGCTACCAGAATCAAAACATAGCCGCAATTTTTCCTTAGTTTTTTTACTATGGTTTTCAGCATACTTCCGCCTCAAATACTCCTATCTATATTCTACGGAAGAATTATTAATTTTCGGTTAGCGATAGATAAAGAAACAGCGTGAACATCCGAGATATTCACGCCATCGATTGATAAACTAAATTACTCAACTATGACATCAGTTGCTTCGGATACCAAGTCTCCGTTATTGCGAATCATAGCTTCGATTTTATCCGCTACAGCCGGATTATCCTTCAAATACTGGCGTGCGGCCTCTTTACCCTGACCGATTTTGTTACCTTCAAACGAATACCACGCACCGGATTTCTCTACAACGCCGATTTTTGCACCAATATCCAGCAACTCGCCGCTCTTGGAAATTCCTTCTCCGTAGATGATGTCGAAATCTACAACTTTAAACGGAGGAGCAACCTTGTTCTTCACGACTTTTACCCGTACCTGATTGCCGATAACTTGCTCTTTTTCCTTCAAGGAACCGACTCTGCGAATATCCAGTCTCACAGAAGCGTAGAATTTTAAAGCGTTACCGCCTGTTGTCGTTTCAGGATTGCCAAAGAACACACCGATTTTCATTCTGATTTGGTTGATGAAAATCATAATACAATTTGACTTCGCGACTGTCGCTGTCAGCTTACGCAATGCTTGGCTCATTAACCTCGCCTGCAAGCCCATGTGCGAATCACCCATTTCGCCTTCGATTTCAGCTTTCGGAACTAATGCTGCAACGCTGTCAACGACCAAAACGTCAATTGCGCCTGAACGGACCAATGTATCCGCGATTTCTAATGCCTGCTCACCGGTATCCGGCTGAGATAAAATCAACGAATCGACGTCTACGCCGACATGTTTTGCGTACACAGGATCTAATGCGTGCTCTGCATCAATATACGCACATGCTCCGCCCTTTTTCTGAGCCTCAGCAACTGCGTGCAAAGCCAATGTTGTTTTACCTGAGCTCTCAGGACCGAATACTTCTATAATACGCCCGCGAGGAAAACCGCCGATTCCAAGCGCCATGTCTAATCCTATGGAACCTGTCGAAATAGTATCGACATCTTCGACACTACCATGCTGACCGAGTTTCATAATAGAACCCTTACCAAACGCCTTCTCTATCTGTGCTAAAGCAGCATCAAGTGCCTTCTCTTTTTCCATTGAAATTTCCTTTAACTAATCACTCAATCAGTATAACTACGGGAAATTTTTCGTCAAGTGAGTGTGTGAGCTCCCTAAAAAAGTGTGATATACTGGCACTGAATTTACGTAGGAGGTCTTTTATGAGCGAGACGAGACACGAGAAGATAGATTTATTGCCGGTGAAGAACGACTATGTTTTCGCGCGATTGTTCGGGCGTCGCAGTCATGAGCGCGTTTTGGT